>JABIQT010000670.1 GCA_018667995.1 Candidatus Latescibacterota bacterium | reverse complement strand
ATCCTGGAAGAAATCAACAGATCAGGCGGCAACTCAGCGGGTTTTCATGGGCAAATGTACATCATGGGCGCACTTCTTCGCCACGGAAGTGAATCCCAGAAGGATAGGTGGCTACCTCCTATCGCCGCAGGTAAACTACGTCTGCAGGCCTTTTCGGTGACGGAGCAAGAGGCCGGTTCGGACACCACCAATATCCAGACATATGCTCGCAAAGAAAATGACCATTACATTATCTCAGGACACAAAAACTGGACGAGCAGAATACAGCAATCGGACCTGATGTTGCTGCTCGCAAGAACAACACCCAGCGATGCCGTTACTACCAGAACGGATGGATTGAGCCTTTTTATGATAGACCTGCAAGATGCTCGTAGACAACGAGATACGCTCATAGTCAATCCGGTAAAAACTATGATTAACTATGAGACATTTGAAGTAACATATTGTGAACTTGTGGTCCCAGCTGAAAATCGTATCGGACTCGAAGGGATGGGGTTTCACTACGTTCTTGACGGATGGAATGCAGAACGAATATTGCTTGCATCAGAATGCATTGGCGACGGAAACTGGTTTATTGACAAGGCGGTGAAATACGCATCGTCCCGTGAAGTCTTCGGCGCTCCGATAGGGAAGAATCAAGGCGTACAATTTCCGTTGGCGAGGGTCTACAGCGAACTGACCGCGGCTGACCTGGTTAGATACAAAGCAGCCTCCTTATTCGATAGCGAACAAAAGTGTGGCGCGGAAGCAAACATGGCAAAGCTATTATCAGCCGATGCCAGCTGGAAAGCTGCCAATATCTGTCTCGATACCCATGGCGGCATCGGTTTCGTTGAGGAATATGATATTGAGAGGAAGTTCCGTGAAACTCGCCTCTTTCAAGTGGCCCCGGTGAACCACAACATGGTCCTATCTTACATAGCGACACATGTACTTGGGTTGCCCAAATCCTACTAGTGCCTTTGTGATATGGCAGTATCAATACTTCATCCCGTTTGTTGTCATCGGTTTGCGGCATTTCGCATGACTTACGAAATGCTGAGCTGTTGACTCATTTGTGATATGCACCACAAATCAAAGTGTACAAATAGGTATTTATCAGTACGGTAGGGCCAACGCTATAGGCGTATACATAGGCACGGGTGTGTAGCCAGTGCAGTATAAACTATACTAATAGGTCATGGTTAGTACACCCATTTAAACATGTACAAATACAAGCTGGTTTGTACACAGCGTTTCGTCAACCAGTGTACAAATAGAGAGAGATGTGTTCATCTGTATTTTGTGAAAATGACTGTTTTATTTTGACCATGTCGGGATACCTCAAGGTTGCGTTTTAGCCAATGGCCGGTTTACATAATATATATTATGCGAAGTTGTGGGGCGGAAGGCCCTGATATTGGCATTGTTCGCGATCGTTATTATTGAGGAATGGGTATGTGGCGTGCATATTTGTGGTACTCTTGCATTGTCCTGTCTTCTTCTGGTGCGTTGGCCGCTATCTCAGATGTATGAATCCTTCAAGTTTCTGGTTCTGATTCGAGATCGGTCATTTCATGCTCGTTTCTCAATTACGAGATCTTCGTTTTGAGTTATAACGCTTGAGGTGGAAACCAATGTACCAATAGGCACCGATTTGTTCAGAACCGTGAGGAACCGGTCGATCGTGCAGATATTGAAAGATATTTCCAGGGCTGGTGTTGTAGTAGCTGTATCAATAGGTCTGTAATTGTACGCATGCATCTATGACCTGGAACATATTTTGTAGCTTGTATAAATCAGTAGCTATTTGTACACTTGTCAGTTTGTTCATTCTATTTGTAAAAGGCCCAAATTCTGGTTTGTAGGCACCAGGATAATTGTCTTGAGCTTGCACACAATTGAAGCTATATTCAAGTGCCTATTGCTGTAGCCTGATGTATCAATTATTGTTCCAAAGTGCTTACGTAACTGGTTGTTATTTCATAAATAATGACGATATGTGGATTCGTTTGAAGTCGGTCCTACTATGACGATCACTGTTAAGTTGTTCGCTACATTGCGGAAGTTTTTGCCGCCTGATGCCGTCAAGAAGGCCGCGATATTAGAGTTGAGTGAGGATGCGACGACCGATGCAATCGTCGAAATGTTGAATATTCCAGATGGCCAGGTACATCTGATTCTCATCGATGGGAAACACGCCGTAAATGGGAGTCCTGTCCACGACGGTGCAGTGGTCAGTTTCTTTCCGGCCATAGCGGGTGGATAGTTTTGGATATGGAGAAGACTAACACCCGTACGTTTAATCTCTTCAAGCTCGAGGACGGTTTACAGGGGCTTAAACGTGCATTGTCGGATGCGAATGTCGAATTACTGGGTTTAATTAAAGAGACTGGTTCGGCCAGTCTTGAGGTTTCCTACTCCGGTCAGGTAAGTCAAATTCATCTCATGGAGAGTACCACTACGGATCACCCTCTTGCACTCTTCGGTGCCGTCTTCTCTGTGATTGTAACGTACCCTGTCGATGAGCCGTGGGGGATGCTTGATGATGTGTTGACCTTGGGCTTCTTGCGCGGAGGAGGGTAATAGTATCAACGTTGTTTTCAATTACCGTATCGCTATGATTAGAGTGCTAATTCAGACTGTTTACATGTTGCTACTCTGTTTCGTAGTGTCCGGATCTGAAGTTATTGCGCAGTCGGCTGCCGATCAGATGGGGACGGCTTCCGAGGACCTGGAGAATGCGCGTCGTCAACGGGCTGAGTTATTGGCGCCCAAGCACTTTGAGTCCGCGCAGCGCGAGTACGATCGTTATCTTTCGATGGTCAGAGAGGGTAAGTCTGAGCAAGATCTGGAATTGGTACTCAGTCGCTTTCGTCAGTCTGTGAATGCGGCTATCGATGATGTCTTGCAGGCCCATACCATGTTGGGAAGCCTGTTGGAATTGCGTGATGAGGCGATATCCATCAACGCGGCCGCAATCGCTCCCAAGGAATACCGAGATGCAGATGATCGGTTTAGTAAAGCTGTGGCGAAGTTGGAACAGGATAGGCTTGCAGAAGCCGAAGGCCTGGCGGATGAGGCTCGGGTCTTTTACCGCGCGGCAGTAATTACCAGCACCAAACTAGGATTGTTGGGACCGGCTCAGACGGCGTTAGCACAGGTCCGTTCCCAGAGCGGAATGGACTATGTACCGCAGACATATCAAATCTCTCAGTCCCTTATCGCAGATGTTTCGAGCGCTCTTGACCGAGGCGATTCAATGTCGCCGGAGCTGGTTCGTAAGGCACAGAGTGCGGAAAAAGAGGCCAGGCACGCACTATTCCTGTTGCAGAAGATCAATGCGCTTCGTGCCGATAAAGCCAACTGGGAGGTCTTGATCCTCCAGGATGAAGAACACCTGGGGCGGGTCGCCGAATTGACCGGTCAGGAATTTAGATATGATGATTCCTCGGATAGTCTCTTTATCTCCACGCAGAACCATTTGGAGGCCGAGCAAGATTCCCTGAAACTCGTGATTTCCATGAGAGATGCACAATTAGTGGCACGAGCGAAATCGGCCGATTCATTGCAGGTCGCAATAAATCAACAGCAAATCCGGTTGGCCGCTACTCTCGAGCAGTATCAGACTGATCTGCAATCGAGAAAGGAAGACTTGGAACGCCGCAGCAGAGAGCTCAGTTCGGATCTTAGAAAGCAGACTATTCTCGATGCAGCAAACCAAGCTCAGTCTCGATTTGGT
>JABIQT010000791.1 GCA_018667995.1 Candidatus Latescibacterota bacterium | reverse complement strand
TGGCCTTGAGCTACGGGACCTGAGCCTATTCTTGAAGGGAAAATCTCGGGGCCAATACAGTGTGAAAATGTGGAAGAGCAGCGCCGGCGCTGAGCCGGCAATAAATCTGAATTGGTCTGACAATGACCCCGTACTGCGGCTCCTCATTCGTGACCAAAGGTTCCGTAAAGCACTGGCACTGGGGATCGATCGCGAAAAGTGTAATCAGATTGCGTGGCGGGGCCTACTGGAACCCCAGGCCGCAACGGTGAGCCAGGAGGCCTGGCATTTCGCAGATGAAGAGGGACAGGCCCTTTTCGAAACCTGGAAGAGAGCAGATGCAGACTACAACCCTGCAAAGGCCGATAGTCTGCTTGATGCTATGGGGTTGACTGCACGT
The DNA here is from genome assembly GCA_018667995.1 of Candidatus Latescibacterota bacterium. Lineage (GTDB taxonomy): Bacteria > JAAXHH01 > JAAXHH01 > JAAXHH01 > JABIQT01 > JABIQT01. The sequence goes on along the minus strand of JABIQT010000791.1, from coordinate 6,987 downwards.
GACGCGGCCGGATACCGGAAACGTCCCGACGGTGAGCGTCTGTCCCTGGTCTTTGACATTCCGGCTTCCAAACTCGTACCGTACGAGAACGATATCGGCCTGATTGCCGCTGAGGGCTGGGAGGCACTGGGTATTGAGGTCGTTATATACACACCGCCAGGCGCAGAGCTGAAACTTCGACGTGACCTCGGGGAGTTTACAGTTCACCTCCATGGTGAAGGTGAAATGGACCTGTTCACCTATCCCGACTGGGTTTTTCCAACGCTCCCTCGGTACTGGCACCCCAAGGTAGGCAAATGGTACGAGACCGGTGGAGAGAAAGGCGAGGCTCCAACGGGCCCGCTCAAGGACCTGCTTGATATATACGATGCCATAAAGCGAGAGCCCGACCTGCAGAAACGACATCAATATGTCCGGGATGCCGTAGAGATACATATCGATAAAGGCCCCTTCCACATCGGAACCGTCGGCAGAGCGCCTCAGGTAGTTGTGGTGTCCGAGTCCTTCAAGAATGTCCCCGATACAGGAATTCTTGGACCTTGGGCCATAGTTTCGCCCGCTATCAGTTTTCCGGAACAGTACTTCATTACGCCCTGATATACATCATATCGAGCTTCCATGATTTCCTATATTTTCCGTCGTCTGCTCATGGCGGTTCCGACACTCCTCGCAATATCTGTGATCGGATTCTTTATCATCCAGTTGCCCGAGGGTGATTTCCTTGATCGAAAGATCCAGGAGTTAGAGCAGCAGTTCGGTGACAGTAGCTCCATGGCCAGAGTAGTCGAATTACGTGTTCGTTACGGACTCGACAAACCGATGTGGAATCAGTATTACAACTGGATTTCCGGGTTCGTAATAGGTGACTTCGGCGAATCTTTTGAGTATGAGCGTGAGGTGAATGAGCTCATCTGGGAGCGTCTCGGATATACATTATTGATCTCTATCGGGTCCCTGGTTTTTACCTATATCGTGGCCATACCGCTCGGTATCTATTCTGCCGCCCGGCAATACCACTGGACGGATCACGCACTTACTTTTCTCAGCTTTGTAGGTATGTCAATTCCTGCCTTCCTTGTGGCTCTCGCGCTGATGGTATTCGTATTTCAGGTTTTTGGTGTGCCTCTTTTCGGACTCTTTTCTGCCACGTATGAAGGAGCACCATGGACTTGGGGCAAATTCGTAGACCTGTTAAAGCACCTGTGGATCCCTGTTATCGTAGTCGGTCTAAACGGCACCGCGGGGTTAATGCGCATCATGAGAGGCAATCTACTCGACGTGCTCGGGCAGCCATTCGTCCAGACGGCGCGTGCAAAGGGGCTCCGTGAAAGCGTGGTTGTGGTTAAGCATGCCGTACGGATTGCTATTAACCCCTTGATTAGTATTCTGGGAATGAGCCTGCCTGGTATTCTCTCCGGATCCACGATTGTCTCTATTGTGCTCGGGCTACCAACGGTGGGCCCGCTATTATTACGAAGTCTCATGAACGAGGATATCTACCTGGCGGGCACGCTCTTGATGATGTTCAGCATTCTTCTGGTCATCGGAAATCTACTAGCCGATATAGCCTTGGCATGGGTGGATCCAAGGATACGCTATGACTGACGGTCTCCCGGCACCTGCATACCAGATAGACCCCATCAATGGCTCTCCTGCTCAGCAGGATGAGGCAGGTGTTCTGAGCTATCGGCAACTGATCTGGCGTAGATTTCGCAAGAACCGCATGGGGATGGTAGCGGGAGCATTGTTGATTGTCTGCTATACCATTGCTGTGGGAGCGCCCTTTGTAGCTCCTTATCATTACAATGACGTCGACGTTCTGGTACGCCATGTCCCGCCTCAATCACTCCACCTTTCTATAGAACATGGGTTCTATGTCTACGGTATTCAGACTATACGTAATGTGGAAACGCTCGAAATGGAGTTCGCTATCGATACCAAGACCATTTTTCCCGTATCGTTCCTCTTTATGGACAATAATGGAAATCGACATCTGCTTGGTTCTGAGGGTCCCTTCTTCTTACTTGGTACGGACAGGATGGGTAGAGATCTGTTATCGCGCATCATTTTTGGGGCTCGTGTCTCTATGTCGATAGGTCTTGTCGGTGTGTTCCTGAGTCTTATCCTGGGTTCCCTGCTGGGCACAGTTTCCGGCTATTTCGGGGGCTGGATGGATCACCTCATTCAACGTATTGTAGAACTTTTGGCTTCCTTTCCGCCGATTCCCCTATGGATGGCACTGGGAGCAGCGGTGCCGGCCGGCTGGACCAGTATCGAGACGTATCTGGGCATAACGATCATCCTCTCGATTGTGAGCTGGGGTGGATTAGCTCGTGAGATTCGTGGCAAAGTGCTGGTCTATAGAGAACAGGAGTTTGCTCTGGCCGCTCTGGCGGCCGGGGCCAGCCATTGGTATATCATCACCCGACATCTGCTACCCGGCTGTTACAGTCATATCATCGTCATAGCTACGCTGGCGATACCAGGCATGATCCTGGGGGAAACCGCATTGAGTTTCCTTGGACTGGGAATCAGACCACCGATGACAAGTTGGGGCGTCCTTCTGGAAGAAGCACAACGCGTTACCGTCTTGCTCCACTATCCCTGGTTGTTATATCCAGCAGTACCGGTGCTCCTTGTTGTGATTGCCTTCAACTTTCTAGGTGACGCCCTAAGAGATGCTGCCGATCCGTATGCAAACTGAGCAACTATCCAAGAACGGAGATACTGTATGTCCTCTACCGTCGATTATGTGATTTCCTCTGAACAGCGTGAACAGTACCGGGAAGAAGGATACTTCATCCTTGAGGGAGTCGTACCCGATCATCATCTCACTATGTTACGAGAGGAGTGCCAGCATTATATCGAGAAGGAAGACGCAGAATTGTCACGAAGAGAGGACAATCAGCGGGGCATCACTCATATGGGCAAACGGTATTTCATCTCGGATCAGCACAAGCAGAACGAACGGTTGAAGGATTACATATTCAGTGATCTGATGGCCGAGGTGTGCCGTGCCACCTTGGGGCCAGAAGCTTATCTATTCTGGGAGCAGTATGTCGTCAAAGGTGCCGAAGTCGGCATGAAATTCTCATGGCATCAGGATTCTGGCTATGTGGGATACGATCACACCCCATATATGAGCTGCTGGTGTGCCCTGGACGATATGTCCGAGGAAAATGGCACCGTCTACGTCCTGCCCTTTTCACGGGCCGGCACGCGGACACGTGAGGATCATGTAGTAGAGCAGGGGTCGAATGACAAGGTCGGCTACTTCGGCGATGATCCGGGCGTACCTGTAATAGTCCCTGCCGGTAGTCTTGCCGTATTCACGAGTGTGACATTTCACCGCAGTGGCGCCAACACAACCGATCAAATGAGACGCGTGTATCTAACCCAGTATTCAGGTAGTCCCATATATACCGAAGATGGTTCGAAGCTCTGGGGCAATGCAGTCCGGTTTGTTGAGAACAACAAGCGAACCGAACCCGTGGTGCTTTAGAGCACTCATTAAGGAACAACTATGCGGATCACAGAGATCGAACCCATCACCCTCTGGGTGCCATACGAAGACCGGATACGAAAGGCCTTTTACCACTTCGGTATGACAGAAGAGGTAACCGTGTACAGATTTCACACGGATTCTGAACACATCGGCATATGCGAGAATATCGGTCCTCCCTTCTCCCAAAGCCAGTTGGACACTTACCTCGGTACGGATCCGTTTGATCACGTCATGGGTAACGGCACATTCAACTTGGATATGGGGTGCTATGATTTGATGGGTAAGCAACTTGGCCTACCCGCCTGGAAACTGATGGGGCAACAGGTCCGGCAGTGGGTGTCCATGGGATGGTGGATGCCCTGCATGTCCCCCGAAGAGTCGGCAAGGGAAGTACAGACTGCCTATGACCGCGGATATCGTGGATTAAAATGCAAGGCCCGTGCCTTCTATGACGTGTTGGAACAGACAGAGGCGATTCAATCTGCTGTACCCGATGATTTCCGGATTGAGTACGACTTCAATGGGGCGTTGATCTCCTACGAGAAGGCACTTCCGCTGCTACGCGAACTGGAGAAATTCCCTGTCGTAAAGGGTGTGGAAGAGCCAATCTTCGCTTCAGATATAGTAGGATGGAGGCGCCTTCACACAGAAATCCGTATCCCATTTTATCTGCATGGCGTCAGAGTGACCTGTAGACCTGCAGCCAGAGAACCGTCCGGACCGTGGGCCGGACTACGAGCAGGCGATTTCGACGGCGCGTTATGCAGTCACGAATCTATCGGTAATGCACTGGCCGCAGCCTGGACCTTTGCAGCAGCCAATACGCCTATTTTGCTTCAATATGTGGGTACCGGCATCACAACCGCATTCGCGCTTCAGTTGGGCGCCGCCATTCCGACGGCTACACTGCCGGGCGTTACGGCAAGCCATACCTATGTGGACGACCTGATCGAGGTAGATCATACCATACAGCGGGGACTCATGAAGGTGCCCGATGGTCCCGGACTTGGGATTCGCCTCGATGACAGCGCCATCGATCGCTTTAGCCGCGAACAACCCCTCGTATGGCCACGGCATATCACCGTCGTCACCTTGCCCGGGGGGGTGGAACACCTTTATCGGAATCTACCTCAAGCTGAACGGTTGATGAAGCAAGGGGTCGATGACGCATTCGCACCGCACATCATGCTAAATGAATGGGAAGACGACGGATCGGAACGGTTTGATACAACCTGGACACGACTGCAGGAAACAGATTGGCCCATTTTCGAAGCGTAGAATGGAGACTCATACGTCATGGCAAAGATCACAGAAGTTCGATGCATAAGAACCCGAATCAACGGGACATGGACCATCGTCAAGGTGCTGACCGACCAACCCGGCTTGTATGGCATTGGCTCTGCCAGTGACCACTACCATCCTAAGGCCGTCATAGACACGATCGAAGATCTGATAGCACCTCAGCTGATTGGCCGCGACGTTGCACAGATTGAGAATATCTGGCAGACTATGTACTCGGTGGCGTACTGGCGGAACGGTGCCCTGACCAACACCGCGTTGGGCGGCATTGACATGGCGCTATGGGACATCAAAGGAAAAGAAGCGAACCTGCCTGTTTACCAGCTCCTCGGCGGAGCCTGTCGTTCGGCGGTGCCCTGCTATGCCCACGCTGGTGGTGCCGATATCGATTCCCTTGAGCAGGAAATCAGGATGTATCTGGAGGAAGGATATCCGGTGGTACGTTGCCAGTTGGGAGGCTATGGTGGTGGCGGCTTTGTTCCCCCGGAGAAAGCAGTTCGCCCTCGAAATGCCTGGGGACAGCAGCCGGCATTCGACGATGAGGCTTACATCCGTATGATTCCAGAGATGTTCGAAGCGCTTCGATCCAGACTTGGTCCCGAACCGAAACTCACCCACGATGTCCACGAGCATCTGCGTCCACAATCTGCAGTGACGCTGTCCAAGCGGCTCGAACCCTATGATCTATTCTTTCTTGAAGATGTACTTTCGCCGGAACAGATAGCGTGGTTTCGTTTGATTCGTGAACAATGCACGACTCCGCAAGCCATGGGAGAACTATTTGTCAATCCGCAGGAGTGGTTACCACTGATCTCAGAGCGTTTGATTGACTACATTCGCGTAAGGGTGTCGAAAGCCGGTGGCATCACCCCCTGCCGCAAGATCGCGGCACTCTGTGAAGCATTTGGTGTAAACACCGCATGGCAGGAAGGCGGTGATAACGATCCAGTCAACCAGATGGCGGCGGTTCATCTCGACATGGCAAGTTGGAGCTTTGGCATTCAGGAGGAGAATCACTTCAGGTCGGAGGAATATGACGCATTCCCGGGACATGCAGTACTTGAAGGTGGGCACCTGTATGCGAACGATGCGCCGGGGCTAGGCATCGACATACACGAGGAAAGGGCCACCGCACTGTTGGATCCGGCTGAGGTTGCCAGGCCGCGGCCAGCGGCGGAGGACAGACGGGCAGACGGAAGCGTAGTCCGGCCTTAGGATCATTGGCGGAGATTTGAACGAAAGTCCGATCCAAAGGTGCAGAGATCGCGTACTGCATCTCTATGCGTATCATATTGATGTGTCTGCCCCATTAAGCCTTGGGGTAATAAATGACATATACCTGTGGCAATCTTGATGATATCCATCAGTGCCATCGCGTTCATAGGAGGAATCGCGCTACGGCTGGGTATCCGAATCGATCGGGCACTCGTCGTTATCCAGGAAACGATTCACCGTGTTGTGCGTGGCTGGTTTCGTTCTGAAGTCGGCGATCCAGGGCTCACGAAAATAAGCCTGCTTCGATCTCGGAAGACCGTTTATCACGGCAGGAGGGGTTTTGAGTCGATGCCAGTTTGTTGCGAGATGGGAATAGGCATTCAATACAGCGACCCTTGGTGTCTCTTTCTGCCACACAGGCCCAGCGTGGCACAAATTCTCTGTAAAGAACACGGCGCTACCGGCTGGACAGGCGTAACTCATCAGAAATGGGCTGCGCTTGCCCTGTTCAAGTGAGAGATGGTCTGCATGCATTGGAAAGTTCGATTTATGACTGCCCGATATAAAGTGGGTACTCTGATCGTCCAGCTCGATATCCGTTAGTTCAAAAATAACGCGAACCATGCCTGCGTATATCTTCTCGCCCTGTACACGATAGCCAAAAATAGGATTCCATTGCGAGGGACCTCCACCGTGAAGATCGCCATGGGCTTCGCCCTTCTCGCGCCAGACACAGGTGCAGTTCTCGAGGCGAATATCCGGTCCAATGATATCCTCGAGTACATCGATTACCTTAGGATGATCGATCAACACGCTCGATGGTCCGCCTGGCACGTCGCTGTGTTCGGGAGGGAGGCTTTCGGGTTCTTGCTTGATCCGGCGTATCTGTTCAACGATGGCTGATATGTCATTGGGATCGAGAATACCCGGACGGACAAGAAAACCTGAAAGGTCAAATCTGAAACGTT
>JABIQT010000277.1 GCA_018667995.1 Candidatus Latescibacterota bacterium | reverse complement strand
GTGTGTTGCGCATCCACCAGACGTTCTGCTATGGTCCTACGTCTCCGCGTCATGCGTATGACTTCTTCGCGATCATCTGGTCCGCTGGTTTTCTGTGGCGCTGGTTTCTCGTCCGAAATCGGTGGAGCGACAGGGGGAAGTTCCCCGGTCTCCGATGACTGGGTATCTATGGCTTCCTCTACGTCATGGCGGGTGACGCGTCCTCCGGCACCAGATCCATGAACCGCACCCAGGTTGACCCCTTCCTGTTCGGCCATGCGGCGAGCAACAGGGGTAATTTTCTCGTCCTCCGAGGCGTCCGATTCGGCGTTTTGGGCAGCGGGCTCTGTCGCAGCCACTTCGGGAATCGTCGACTCTGGGGCCGTGTGCGCCACGTCGCCCTCTTCGATAACACCCAGGACATCTCCAATACTCACGTCTTGGCCCTCCTGGGCGGCAATACTAGCGAGGGTTCCCGACTGCGCTGCGCTGACCTCCAGGTTGACCTTGTCCGTCTCGAGCTCTACCAGGGTCTCTCCCACAGACACGGCCTCTCCTGCCTTCTTGAGCCATTGTCCAACTGTTGCTTCGACCACGGATTCACCTAGCTCCGGAACCAGAATATCTATGCCCATCGTGCACGCCTTTCAGAATCTCAGTTGGTGTAGATTTCTCGTTGATGGTTCGCTGTCGACTGGTGCCTCAAGGCACGCCGCGACCAATCTGCCATGGGTGTCAAAGCGCCAGTACTGCTATTCAATTGCTCTCTACAGTTCCTGCTGCCCCGACCGTGAAGATCTTCTCCACAAGCGCCCTCTGGTGGATAGCATGGATGGCCGTCGAGCCCTCAGAAGGGCTGGAATTACGAGACCGGGCCACATGTACTAAAGGCCACCGATCGCCAATAGCAGATTCGAGAATAGATCTCATATACTCCCAAGCTCCCATATTCTCCGGTTCCTCCTGCGCCCAGACCACCTCTTCCAGATTGGGGTAGGCGTCAAGAACGGCATTCAGTAGGTCCCAGCGAATGGGGTACAGCTGCTCTACCCGAGCGATGGCCACATCCGCCACAGTCTGGTAGAGCTCGTGCTCTATCATGTCCACATAGACCTTGCCACTGCACATGACTAGTCGCCGGATCTGCTCCCTGTGTCGGCTTGCGCGGGCATCATCAATAATCGGGTTCCAGGATCCTTCGGTGAACGCACGCGGACTGGAAGCCATTCGGGGATGACGCAGCAGGCTCTTCGGAGTCATAATTATCAGTGGCAGTGGGTCCACCTTGAGAAGCCTGGCCTGCCGTCTCAGCAGATGGAAGTACTGGGCAGAGGTGGTACAATTGGCAATGCGCATGTTGATGTCTGCTCCGAAACCGAGAAATCTCTCCAGAAGACCGCTGGAATGATCCGGGCCCTGTCCCTCGAAGCCATGCGGTAGGAGCATCACCAGTGACGGTGTCTGTCCCCATTTTGCCCGAGCGGAAACCAGAAACTCATCGATAATGATCTGGGCCCCATCCACGAAGTCTCCGTACTGGGCTTCCCAAATCACAAGCCGCTCTGGTGCCTGAATGTTGTAGCCATATTCGAACCCCAGAACGGCGTATTCGGAGAGCGGACTGTTTCTGACTTCAAAGGATGCATTAGCGAGCGGCATGTCGCGGATCGGTACATGCAATAAATCAGTCTCATAATCGTGCAATATCGCATGGCGCTGGCCAAACGTACCCCTTTCGACATCTTCCCCGGAGAGACGTATAGGAACACCATCCTCGACAATAGAGGCAAAGGCAAGCGCCTCCGCCAGGGCCCAATCAACGGTGTCCTTATCAGGATCCGCCAGAGCCTTGCTGCGCCTATCTATAGTTCGTTTGAGTCTGGGATGAATCGTAAATTCGTCGGGAAGTGTCCATAGACACTTATTCAACTGTTCCAGTCGGTTCATGGAGACGGCCGTGCGAACGCGATTGGCAGCGCCGGGAGGGGGAGGCGTAGAATGCGGTTCGATCAGCGATTGCTCTGGGTCTAACTGATCAAGTGTGGTTTGAAGCTCCGTCATATATTGGTCTACCAGAACGTCTGGATGCTCCTCCGAAACTGAGCCGTCTGCGATCAGCCGGTCCGCCCAGCGCTTCCGCACGGTCGGGTGCTCGCTGATCATCTGATAGAGTTTGGGTTGCGTAAATCCGGGTTCATCTCCTTCGTTGTGCCCATGGCGACGATATCCGATCAGGTCCACTACCAGGTCCTTCTGGAATTTCGCCCGATAGGCGCTGGCGAGACGGGCCGCCTCGGTGCATGCCGCCGGATCATCGGCGTTGACATGCACCACTGGGATCTCAAATCCCTTCGCAAGATCGCTCGCATATCTGGTACTTCTCGATTGCTCTGGCGGCGTAGTGTATCCGAGCTGATTATTCGTTATGATATGAATCGTGCCTCCCGCTCGGAATCCGGGAACGCGGTAGAGCGTCAGCGTCTCGGCCACGATTCCCTGCCCCGCGAAAGCCGCGTCACCGTGAATGAGTACTGGCAGCGTGCGTGAAGGGGTGGGACGGACCAGGCCTGGTCGCTCCACGCTGGTGCCCGCCGCCCTGGCCATGCCCTCAATCACAGGATTCACGGCCTCGAGATGGCTCGGATTGGGCGCCAGCATGATCTCCACGTCGATCTCCTGGCGTTCTCGGTCCTGATAGGCACGACTGGCACCACTGTGATACTTTACATCGCCAGTCCAGCCCACGTCATCACCGTGCTTGTCGACCCGTACCACAGGATCTTTGAACTCGGCGAGCATCTGCGCATATGGCTTGTGCAGGATATGAGCCAGCACGTTCAAACGGCCCCGGTGCGCCATTCCCAACATAATATTGTAGGTACCCATTTCCGCCGATTCGGCGATGATTTCGTCGAGAATCGTGATCATGGTATCCAGACCTTCCAGAGAGAATCGGGTTTTGCCTGGAAAGGTCCGATGTAGAAATTGTTCAAACACCTCCACCTGGGTAAGCCGATCGAGGATAGCATCAGGATTGATGGGGTCATTGGGCGGCCGGAAAGAACCCGCTTCACAGGCGTTCCTGAGCCACTCACGTTCCTCCGGCACCCTGATCTGCTCGTAGTCGAATCCTATCGTCGAACTGTATACCCCTCTCAGGCGTTCAATGGCCTCCAACGCATGGTTAGATTCCTCGGCTATGGGGCCGCCTACCAGAGAGGCAGGCAGGCCCTGGAGGATTTCATCGGTGAGTCCGTATGTGGCCAGCTCTAAGGCGGGGTCGTCTCGGGACATGATTCCAAGGGGATCAAGATCGGCGCCAAGATGGCCGTATTCCCGGATGGCCTGGGCAAGGTTGACCGTCGCCACGATGTGGTCGATGTGGGATGATTCTGCTCCGACAGGTCGAGGTGGCAGTGTGGGCGCTTGTGTCTTGCTTTCCGGAGGTTTCCATCCAGTAAACAACGCACGTGTTTCAGCGTCCACTGAGGAAGGATCTGCCAGGTACTTCTCGTATAACTCTAATATATAGCCTGCATTGGGGCCATGAAACTCGCGTAAGAGATCCATGCTACTCCTTCATTTCGGTGCTGAAACTACCGTCATGTGGCGATTAGCCAACTACTCATCGTACGGATAATCGGGTTAGCTGAGTAAGATAATTGGCGGGCGGGTTAAGCACAATACTTAGTTCGTTCGGGGCGGTCTTCTTGCGTATCGCTCTTTCCACTTCGGTCGTGTCCTTTGGAAGTTTGTACCATTTGACGGTACCGCTGAATTCTTCTATCTTACTAGCTTTGCTGGGAAGTCTATTCGCGTGTCTGGTAGCTATTATTGAGTCTGTCAGGAGAGCATTCTATATCTTGAAGCCCGTGGTGAGCGAAAACG
>JABIQT010000249.1 GCA_018667995.1 Candidatus Latescibacterota bacterium | reverse complement strand
CGGAACCTGACGATACCTTGCGAGCCGCTTCAAGCATATTGAAAGTGCCGCGAACATTAATATCGAAGTACTCCTCCTCAGTAAATGGACCGCCTCCCTGAAAGGCCGCTGCCAGGTGGTACACGACGTCCACGCCCTGGACGGCTGTTTCGGTGTCCTCAGGTTCCGTGATCGTGCCAGGCACGAGCTCGACACCCAGACCTTTGAGTTTCTCCGTTCGGGGATCACGTGGCCAGACCAAGCCTCGGACAGTGTGGCCTTCATGTATCAATCTGACGGCGAGGTTTGCCCCTACACGCCCGGTAATGCCTGTTATGAGTATGCGCATTCGTGCCTTTTCAGGTGATTTGCCTCCAAAACCGAACCGTTCATTCTTGCTGAACTACAATGTCAATAGAGGGGCATTAGTCCTTCTGTGCCGTGCAACTGTGAGGTCTCGAAGGATTCAGTGATCCATCGAGCGCCGGACGGCTCGCCCGGATTCCGATAGGCGTAGACTACACACCACCTTGTATCGCTTTCCTCTTGTCGCGGTGTGACACCGTGCGCCGCATGTGTCCACATGAGGATCACAGTTCCCTCTGGTACCTCCAACGGTACTATCTCAAGCGGCTTACCAGTTTTTGGGTGGGGTTTACCCTGCATCCAGCCTTTGGAGAGCTCCTCGTCCGAGTCGGCACGTAATCCGGGATCCCGGTACAAATGACTGCCTGGGACTACTTTCAGGTTCGCATCGTCGATTTGAAAGCCGTTTACATAGAAAAAGATTCGCACAAACCCCAGGGAAGGGTTGGATTCCCCATAGGAATGACTATGCCAGTTTGAACCAGCGTTCCCGCCGCGCCGGCTTAAGCTCACACAGTGATCGTATCGAATATCCGAACCCAATACATCCCGGGCCAATGTGAGCATTTGCGGGTGACCTATGAGGCTGGCCAGATATGGATCGAACTCGGCGGCATATTGATTCGGAGGATGCTTGTGCTCTACGTCCGCTTCCGAGAGCTCTTGCACACGAGAAAGGGAAGAAGTGAGTAGGCCGGTCGCCTCCTCTGTGAGCAGTCCGGGTAGCGCGAGATGCCCATCTTCGTCCATTTGGACCCGGTCTTCGGAGGTTAGTGTGTACCGATGGAAAAGTGACGGTTTGTTCATTTAGCGATCCTCAAAAAGTCTGATTTTCTGGTGTGCCACACGGACTTTTGGTACTCCAGGTTTCCTCTACGTTTGCATCGTGTTATCGGGACAGAATATGACTATATGGACGGTCAAATGTTGGTCTGATAGACTGATCTTCAGGCCTAAGATATTGGTTACTCGGCCTTCAGTGTCAGCTCCGTGCGTCCGTCGAGGCCGGCAATTACATGGAATGTCTTTTCCCGAGGTTGGCCATCTGCAGGAACATAGCGGACAGCTGGTGAGAAATAGGCATATAGAGCTGTGTTCCTGGGACGAGGGGATTTATTGGCACCTGACCCGTGGACCATGAGGCTGTGAAAGCAGACTGCGCTACCAGCCTTCAGCGGGACGTCTATCTGGCCGCTTACATCCACGTCTTTACGGTCTGTCATTTCCTCTCCATCCGCGCGGGCAATATGTCCCCATTCCTGTAGACCCCATTTGTGGCTGCCTGGAATTACTCGGATGCAGCCATTATCAGAAGTCGCGTCGTTGAGCGCGATGCTAACAGTGACCAGGGTTGGCGGCTCCATCGGCCAGTAGGCCGAGTCCTGGTGTAAACCGTGTGCCGACCCGTGATAGGCTGGCTTCAGCATAAGGGTGCTCCGGAAGAGTAGAAGGTCCTGGCCGATCAAGTTCTGGACGACGGATGTTAAGCCCGGCGTAGAGGCCAGATCTCGGAAGGCTTCTGAAAAGGCCGGAGTGTTTTCGACTTTCCTGAGTACCGGGAGACCGTCTTCTCGATCCACATTCTCCGTAAAGGGCTCCCGCTGAAAACTCCCGCTTCTCGTATCGCCGCTGTTTTCGAGCTCCGATGCCAGTTGATGCAAACGCTCGATTTCATGCTGACATGCTTCGAGCGTTTTCGCTGAAAGTAAATCTGGCACAGCCAGATACCCTTGTTCTTCGAAATGGGTTCTCTGTTCGTGGGGCGACATGGTGTTACTCCTATGGTACAAAATATCTGAATTGCTGTTGCTTTGTCCGGGTGGCTGTTCTTGAGATATAGGCCAGGTACTGTGTGGATATGAAGATCCTCAGCTCTGCATTTACTGTAGACGTGGTCGGTCAGAGTCGTACAACTATGCAGGTCACCGGGGCTAATAGCCATGCGCCTCATTAGGCAGGTCGGGTTCCGTTTACTCTGGCAGCCTGACCCGGACGTAGTCAATACCGCGAGCGTCAGGCTGGATCTTCCAGAACGAGACCAGCACGGTGCCGTCAGGCAGCGGCAAGACAGAGGGTTCTCCGAATGCATAATCCTGCCAATCATTGTGATTACCAGCAGTGTTGTTCCGTGTTCGGGTGGTTGCCTTCCACACGGGTTCATTGATCTCCAATCCGAAATTGTCCGATGTGGGGCGCGCCAAGGCCAAATGTATTCCCGGTTCACCGTGCTTGCGCTGATTATAGACCAACAGTGCCCGTCCGTCCGGTAAGGCGGCCAGAGCGCAAGACTGACCGAGTATACCGGTATTGTTTGTCGGTGTCCACGTGCGGCCGCCGTCGCTTGAAAGGGCGTACGCATTTGGCATGTCCTTGTCGTCTTGTCCGGCGATATGCCAGCAGGCGCCGAGAAGCCGACCGTCCACCAGCTCGATGACCCAAGCCTCGGCAGCGGTAGAATCTGCATTATCGAAACGCAGCATGGATCCGTGGGACCAGCTCTTCCCCTCGTCTTCGCTGCGCATCCAGACGACCTGGTTTCGGTCTACTTTGATGTCCGGATCGAAATTGTTGTATGGAGAATAGCAGCAGATCCACGCCCCGTCACTTATGACTGTGAGCACGCCTGGATTCTCTGCCGAACCTGGGATGGGCAAGGGAACGGAGGTAGGGTCGGACCAGTTCGCGCCGCCATCTGACGAATTAGCGAAGAAAAGTGCGTTCTGTTTCATGCCTTCGGTGGCCTCGGACCAGAACGATTCTCCGGCGCGGTCAATCGGTATCTGAATTCCGCTTAGGATCAACTCGCCTTTGCGGCCCTTGCTGATAGATCCTATGATCGACAGAGAACTGTGGAGGTGGGGCCAGATATAGGTTGGATCTGACCACGTCGATCCTCCGTCTGGCGATCGCACCATTACCTTCTTGAAGTCGTTCTGCCCGAGTGCCGACTGTACGGAGAATGTGCACACAAGTTCGTCTGAATCGATGATTACGCATCGGGAACACGCCGCTACAGCAGTGGGACCCGTCTCCGGCTGCTGTGCGATCATGCCTTCATCGATGATATCGAATGTTGAATTCATATGAGGAGCTCTGGGGAGTTTTTCGTTCTGAAGGATTTGTTTTGGGTAATACACTGGGCAGTGACGTTCGAGGCTCTGGCAGACGACGTGTTCGCAGAGCATCGAACCTATCGTCCAGCAGAGGTTTCCCGAAACGCAAAATGAACTTTGACTGGTAGGTAGGTCTATCGAAGGGCATTCCGGGAATCGATAACCCTCCCCACTATGGCGAATATATGTGGGTGTGGGAAAGGTTGTCAATGTTATCGCAGGGACAATTTACTCGTAGCGGAGGGCTATCATGGGGTCGAGGCGAGTGGCACGAATTGCTGGTATCGCACTTGCCGCCACTGCGATTAGGACGAGTGCCACGGTGAATACGACGAAAGTTAGAGAATTGAACTCCATGGCGAGGCCGATTCCGCCCGTGACCATGCTGGCCAGGCCATAGGATAAAGGAAGTCCTACGGCCAGGCCAATACTGGCAAGAACTAATGCCTGGCGCAAAATCATCGTCAATACGGTCTTCCGGCCGGCACCAATGGCCATGCGGATACCAATTTCATGGGTTCTCTGCGCCACGGTGTAAGCCATGACGCTGTAGATCCCAACACCCGCCAAGACCAATGCCATGACGCTGAAGACGCCCATCAGGATGGCACCGAGGCGCACACCCGCCAGCCGGCTGCTGATTATTCTCTCCATCGTTTTTATCTCAGCCACCGCTTGTTGGGGATCCAGGTCTGCTATCTGGCTTCTCGCTGCGCTCACCGTCGCAAGCGGGTCACCCTCGGTTAGGAGTACCACGTTCATCCAGAGGCGCGGCACCTGTAGAGCCGGTAGATATGCGGTAGCATTCGCTCGGTCATCGAACCAAAAATACGTGGCGTCTCTTACAACACCTACCACAGTGCGCCACGGACCACCAATGGGCACGCTTCCATCAACTGAAGGTTTGCCGTCGACTTTCATTCTCTGTCCGATGGGATTGCCATCGGGCCAATGTCTATTGGCCAATGACTCGGATATTACAACCACCGGCTGAGACTCCATGTTATCTGATTCGGCGATCAGACGGCCGCGAACCAGGGATATCTGAAGCGCGGTCAGATATCCGGGACTCACAATATGTCGGTTAATGCGGGGCGCCTCGGTCGGGGAGAGCGCAGCTCGTCCCTCGATCTCTGTTGGAACCATATCCCATGAGTTGTCCGCATGTAGATAGTTTGCGCCGCCTACCGATCGAACACCCGGCACAACTGAAAGTCGCTCGTAGGCCTGTCGGTAGAATGAAGTAATCAAATGGGGTTCGTTGTATTTCGTCTCGGGCAGCGTAATGCGCATCGTCAGAAGATTCTCTTTCTCGAATCCAAGATCCCTGTTCAGGAAGCTTGCGAAGCCCTGAATCATCATACTGGCTCCGACGAGTAACACGAGTGCTATTGCTACCTCAGATACGACCAGGCTGCTTCGCAGCTTACTTCGTCTCGTGCCTCCGGAAGATCCCCGGGAACTGTCCGTCAGGGTCTCGTTAAGATTTGGGCGGGCCGACTGGAGCGCGGGCACGAGACCTGACACGATACCAGTGAGGACGGCGATACTCGTGGTAAACATGAGCACTCTGGAGTCGATCCCCATATGGCTCCACATGGGGACATACTTATGTAGCTCCTGGGGCAAGGTGGGTTTGATCATATCAATGCCCCAGTAAGCAACCAGGATTCCGAGTGATCCTGCAATTCCCGACAGCACGAGACTTTCGATCAATAGCTGCCGTATAACCCTCCATTGATTCGCGCCAAGTGCGGCTCTGATGGCGATTTCCTTGCGGCGGCCCGTGGCTCGCGCCAGTTGCAGGTTCATCACATTTGCGCAGGCGAGAAGCAATACAAATATCACGGCGCCAAACAGCGTATATGAAAAGGCCGTCGTAATCTCATCACCCATCTGCTCCCTCAGGGACTGGATGTAGACGTTCCATCCCTTGTGGGTATCGGGATAGCTCTCCGCTATTCTGCTTACAATTGTTGTCATGACCGTATGAGCTTCCTCCTTCGAGGAAATATCCGACAGAAGAGCCATGGCTCCTATTGTACGGCTGGATCGATCTGCCAATTGATCCGTTGTCAAGACCAGAGGCGTCCAGAGGTCTTGATCGATCGGGTATCTGTAGTCGGCCGGAAGAATT
>JABIQT010000732.1 GCA_018667995.1 Candidatus Latescibacterota bacterium | reverse complement strand
CCATCCGACGTTTGCGACTCGATACGCGCGTGGATCTCTACCTTGCACTGGGAGGCGGTTTTGACTGAGCCCATTGAATATTCACATGAGAATTCAAATCCCGCCGCGTCGACTGCAAATCCATTAAGGAAGATAAATAATGAAATCTAGTAATCTTATGAAGATGATCCTACCGTTAGCCTTCATTGCGGGAGCGGTCGTTGTGACTGTAGTACTGGTCATGAATCGTCCCGTACTTGAAACTCGCCCCGCTGAGATCCTACCAACTCTGGTCAGAGTCCTCACGGTGGAATCGGAGGATCTTCAGCTTACCGTGTATTCACAGGGCAGTGTCATGCCCCGCACGCAGAGCACCCTGGGTTCCGAAGTATCCGGTCGGGTCGAGTACGTATCTCAAGCATTCGCCGCGGGCGGTTTCTTCGAAAAAGGAGATCTGCTCGTCCGTCTTGATGCCCGTGACGCCGAACTTTCGGTGACAAGAGCGGAATCCGAGGTCGCGAGAGCACAGATGTCACTCACCATTGAAGAAGAGGAAGCCAGAGTCGCTGAAGAGGAATGGGCACAGCTTGGCCGGGGCACGCCCTCGGCGCTGGTGACCAGAAAGCCGCAACTCGCGGAGGCGAGGGCCACTCTGGCCTCCGCCGAGGCCTCGTTGCATCAGGCGCAACTCAATCTCTCTCGTACGGAAATACGTGCACCGTTTGCGGGCAGGGTTCGAGTCAAGAACGTAGACATGGGGCAGTTTGTGAATACCGGGTCAACGCTGGCGACGATATACTCCGTTGACTATGCCGAAGTGCGCTTGCCCATACCCGATGATCAGCTGGCCTACGTCGACGCACCGCTCCACTTTCGCGGCGAAAACACCACAAACCGAGGGCCGGAGGTTGTACTGGCGACAAAATTCGCTGGAAAACAGTTCAAGTGGACAGGCAAGGTAGTGCGCCTGGAAGGCGAAATCGACCCTCAGAGCCGAATGGTTCACGCTGTCGCTCAGGTAAAGAACCCCTACGGAAGAGGCGAAGATCCGGACAGGCCCCCTTTGAGTGTGGGACTCTACGTGAATGCCGCCGTAACGGGGCATTTGTTGGAGAACGTGATCGTGGTCCCGCGATCAGTCATGCGGAATGCCAATGAGCTGATGGTTGTAGACAGCGACGATCGACTTCGATTCCGAACAGTAGACATATTGAGACTCGAACCCAATCGGGCCATCATTCAGGGCGGCCTGGAGCCGGGAGAACGCGTTTGCCTGTCTGCCATAGACGCCCCTGTCAACGGGATGCAGGTAGAAGTTCTGAAAGAGAGTACCCCTGAACCCTCATTGACAAACCAATCCGGAGAGGTGGCCCAGTGAACGCAATATTCGCGTGGTTTGCCAAGAACAGCGTCGCCTCAAATCTACTCATGTGGACCATCGTAGTCGGTGGACTACTCACGGCCTCTTCCATTAAAATGGAGGTCTTTCCGGAGTTTCAATCGGATATTATAACGGTTTCGGTTCCGTACCTGGGCGCTGCTCCTGAGGAGGTCGAAGAAGGCGTGTGTGTTCGTATCGAGGAAGCACTCCAGGATCTTGAAGGCATTAAAAAACTGAGCTCAACAGCCTCGGAAGGTCAGGGATCCGTCACCATCGAGGTCCAATCAGGCTATGACACCAGGAAACTCCTGGATGACGTAAAGTCACGCGTAGATGCTATCTCAACTTTTCCGGAAGAAACTGAGAACCCGATCGTGCAGGAAGTAGTCCTTAGGCGTCAGGTCATCAACGTGGCCGTTTCCGGTGACACGGACGAGGCTTCCCTAAAATCCATTGGTGAAAATCTGCGCGAGGATCTCCTGGCGACACCCGGTATCACTCAGGTATCACTGGCGAGTGCCCGGCCCTACGAAGTATCGATCGAAGTGTCAGAAAATGACCTCAGAAGGTACGGACTGACATTCGAAGAGGTCGTGGCAGCCGTCCGTAGATCGTCTCTTGATCTACCGGGCGGATCTGTAAAAACTTCCGGAGGAGAGATCCTGCTCAGATCCAAAGGGCAGGCCTACCGAGGCACTGAATTCGAGTCCATCGTCCTGCGATCGCGTTCCGACGGTACGAGGTTGCTGCTGGGCGATGTGGCGAATGTGAATGACGGATTTGCAGAAACAGATCAGTTGTCACGGTTCGACGGAAATCCCATGGTGCTGCTCCAGATATTTAGAGTGGGAGATGAACGAGTTCTTGATGTAGCGGGGGCCGTGAAGGAATACGTAGCCAAGACCCAATCGTCGCTGCCGGAAGGTATCAAACTTACCACCTGGCAAGACCAGTCTCGCATATTTCAGGACCGGTTGGACCTCATGCTCAATAACGGAAGCATGGGGCTCGTCCTCGTCTTCCTGTCACTGGCACTTTTCCTACGCATAAAACTCGCCTTTTGGACAGCTCTTGGTATTGCCATTGCCTTTATGGGCACGATCTGGCTGATGCCGGTTACGGACATGTCGGTAAATATGATATCGCTATTTGCCTTCATCGTCGTTTTGGGAATTGTAGTCGATGACGCTATTGTCGTAGGCGAAAACATTTACGTGCATCAGAATCGAAACAAGGGCAATCCGCTAATGGCGTCCATCGCCGGCGTCCAGGAGGTTTCTAAGCCTGTGATTTTCGCCATTCTAACATCGGTGGCGGCGTTTTCGCCACTCCTTGTGGTAGAAGGAATGATGGGAAAGTTCATCGGCGCTATCCCTACCATTGTCATTCTTATGCTTCTCTTCTCGCTCGTAGAGTCACTGTTGATACTACCTGCCCACCTCCGACATGGACAGGCTGACTCGGATGAGCCCTCAGGAAACCGTCCCGTCCTTATGATGCCTATAGACTGGTTGGGCAAGGGCATTCGTCGCGTCCAGGACTCAATGACCGCCCTCCTCGGCCGGGTAATTAACGATGTCTATGCGCCATTACTGGAAGTCGCTATAGAGTGGCGGTACAGCACAATTGCAGTAGGGCTTTCCACAATGATTCTGACCGTTGGCCTTGTCGCCGGCGGTTGGATCAAGTTCGACTTCTTTCCACCAGTTCCGGGGGATAATGTGGTGGTCGCCCTGACCATGCCACAGGGCACTCCGGCGGAGGCCACCAGTGCCGTAGTACGAAGGATAGAGGATGGGGCGCTCCAGCTGCAGAAGGAGCTGAAAGAGGAAATGGTGGAGAACAGCCCTGACGAGAATCCAGATATCATCCGCCATATCATGGCCTCGGTTGGCGAGCAGCCGTTCGGACAGAATCAGGGGCCAATGGGAGGAGGGGGAGCTATCTCCGCATCCCATCTTGGTGAGGTAAATATGGAGCTGTCTCCGTCTGAAAGCAGGAGTATCGGAAGTACGGAGATTGCGAATCGCTGGCGAGAAATCGTGGGGCCTGTGGCTGACGCAGTGGAATTATCATATTCGTCATCTCTCTTCAGCTCGGGCGAGCCAATCAACATCCAGCTGGCGAGTCGGCACTACGATGAACTTCAGTTGGCCGCTGCCGAGTTGAAAACAAGACTCACTGATTATCCAGGCGTTTACGACATCACCGACAGCTATCGTGGAGGTAAGCAGGAAGTTAAGCTCAATGTAACTCCTGAGGCTGAAGGATTGGGTGTCTCGCTTGTCGATCTCGCGAGACAAGTCCGTCAGGCCTTCTACGGTGAAGAAGCCCAACGTATCCAGCGTGGCAGAGATGATATACGTGTTATGGTGCGTTACCCGGAAGGAGAGCGTCGATCACTGGGCGATCTCGAGAACATGAGAATTCGTCTGAACAATGGGGCCGAAGTGCCCTTCTCAGTAGCTGCAGAAGCGGAACTGGGCCGTGGTTATGCAAGCATTCGTCGGGTGGACCGTCAGCGGACTATCAGTGTTACCGCCGAGGTGGACGAGGCTTACAACTCCAACGAGATACTCGGAAATGTCGAGGCGAATTATCTTCCTGTTCTGATGTCGAAGTATCCAGGACTGAATTACACGCTCGAAGGGGAGCAGCGGCAGCAGATGGAATCCATGGGTAGCCTCGGGGTCGGCTTTCTGTTCGCACTGCTTATGATCTATGTATTGCTGGCCATTCCGTTCAAATCCTATCTACAGCCTCTTATCGTCATGAGCGCCATTCCCTTTGGTCTCATCGGGGCAGTCTGGGGTCACATTGTGATGG
>JABIQT010000429.1 GCA_018667995.1 Candidatus Latescibacterota bacterium | reverse complement strand
CCCCCTGGAAACAGCGTTTTAATATCAGTGACGGATCTGTTGGATCTTAGGTCCCGAAATATGCACGTTCTCTTCGCCATCAAACAAGTGGTAATCTTGTTGCTCTTGCCAATATTCTCGGATTAAACGATCAGGACTCGTTGGAAAGGACTAGACCCCATGACTTACGAACTCCCGCTAAGGGCGGCATTGATCGGATGCGGTGGAAGAGGGCGCGCTCACCTCGACACGCTGTATACATCTGTCGACGTTGACTTCGTTGCGGTCTGTGATCCTGATGCTGCTCTGATCTCACTGGTACACGATAAATACGGCATTCGGTCTGGATATGACACGGTCGAAGCCCTCTTGGAGAAGGAGACTATTGATCTCGCAATTGTCGCTGCGCCGGCACATCTGAACGCCCGAGTTGCGCTGCCCCTGCTGGATCGCGGTATCAATACTATTTTGGAGAAACCACCGGGACTCAGCTCGGAGGAAACGCGCTCTTTGAAAGCTAGTGCAGATCGAACGGGGGCCCGATGCATTGTCGGGTGGAACCGGCGATTTCATCCACTCCTGGTCAATGCAAGGGAAATGATTGAGGCACGAGGTCCCGTTGTTCAGATCTCCGCGGAGTTTCACAAGAGTATGTCTCGGCTCGATACGGGGCGTTGGCCTGATAGGGTTATGGATAATATGCTGCTCGAGACCCCCATCCATGCCCTCGATATGTGCCGGGCGATCGCTGGATCAGAGGTTCGGAAGGTCTATTCCGTTGAACGTCGATCCATAGCTCGTTTTGTGGATATTCACGCCGCTCTCATCGTATTCGAGAACGGCTGTGTTGCTCAGTTTTCGGCCAACTATACCACAGACGCCAGGCTGGAGCGATATGAGATTCATGGCAACGGGATCTCAGCGTACCTCGAAGGTGTCAAGGAGGGCGTTGTCGTCAGCGACGGAGACTCGATAAAGCTGCATGGAGCGGACAGTGGGGGCGGGACGCGTGAGCAGAACCAGTATTTTGTAGAATGTATAAAGAACGACCTGCCAGTGCAATTGCCTGCTGCAGATTTGAACGAGGCTATCAAGACAATGGAATTAGCCGAGCGTGTCAGAGAGGGTTTGATCGATTAGGAATAAGCCGGTAGGACCTCGCTTGCGAACAAGCGTAGCCCCTCGTCACTTGGTGTATCGACAAACCATAGCATGAAATGAGATATGCCCTCATCCACATATGCGTCAATACGATTTCTCACCTCGCGAGGTGTTCCTATTAACCAGTCAGACTGCATGTTCGCTGGTGGACAGGGGCTCGTTCCATCAAGATAGGCCAGAAGATCCGGCTTGGATTGATGGTCTGGTGTGTGGGCAAGCATCCCATGAATGGTGTTTCGGATTTGCTGGTGGTCGTTTCCAATCAGAATTTGAATCTCCAGCGACTTCTCGATTTTCGAGTAATCACGACCTGCTTGGTCACAGGCTGACTTAAGATCTACCAGTCGAGTCCGAAGACCTTCGATGGACACCGGAGTGGTGTTCCATCCCTGGGCATACTGCGCACAAAGGTTGTGCATCTGAGGGGTAGTGGATCCCATCCATATTGGTGGATGCGGCTTCTGAACAGGTTGAGGACGGCAGATGGCATCGGAGAGGACGTAGTGTCGGCCGGACCTGGTTAGCGGCTCCTGCGATTGCCACAAGGCCAAGACAATATCGAGGGCTTCGGCAAAGGCTGATGTTCTTTCAGGATGGTCCTCAATCCACGATAATCCGTAAGCGAGATGCTCAGTTCGGGCGGAGCCGGGATCAGCAAAGTACACAAACCTACCATCGGAAATACAGTCGATAGTCGAAGCCATTTTTGCGGCCAGTGCTGGATTCCTGAACAGATTTGCCTGGTGGATAATGCCCAGTTTGGCTCTTTCAGTGCAGCCTGCCAGGGCGGAAAGCGTAGTCCAACCTTCCATGATCGCGTGGTCGTCACCCAGCATCAGGTGGTCTGCCACCCAGAGGGCATGGTACCCCAACTTGTCTGCCAGCTTAGAAAGGTCCATCGCCGATCGTGGATCGAGAGCATCATAGTTGGGAGTACGAAAGAGATTCCCTCCCGGCGAAGCGAATACAGGTACGCAGAAACCAAATTGTACGGACATCTTCAACACGCCTCCCGAAGGTGGAATAAAGTATGAAAAAACGGCCGAATATCATTCTGGTAATGACGGATCAACAACGTTGGGATACGGTAGCTTCGTATGGCTGGCGGAATATCATCACGCCAAATCTCGATCAACTGGCTGGTGAAGGCTTAGCCTTCCTTAACGCCTACGCACAAGCCACGGTCTGTGGCCCGTCACGAAACAGTGTCGTCTCGTCAAAATACGTTCACGCCCACGGAATTGAAAGAAATGAACGATGGTTGCCTGCATCGGAGCCGAATTGGATCGAGATATTGAGAGACAGCGGGTATCGCACGGCCAATCTTGGAAAAATGCATACCTCTCCGCTACGGCTGCCCTGTGGCTTCGACTACCGCCTTGTCGTTGAGAACAAGAACTATGAGCAGGGAAAAATGGGACCACCAGACGACTATGATCTCTATCTCAAAGACCATGATCTTGAACGCCCGGCACAAAGGTATTTCGAAACTATTGAAAACTGGTACGACAACCTGGGTGCTGCGGTGTGGCCGTATGATGAAGAGCTGTTTCCTGACAACTACATCGGCAGACGGTCATGTCAATACATTGAACAATACGACTTCAATGATCCGCTGTTCATGTGGGTTGGATTCGCTGGCCCTCACGACCCCTACGATGTGCCTCTCAGCGCTTTAGACCAATACCGGGAGATCGACCTGCCCGAGCCAGTTAGCAGTCCAAAGGAGATCGAGACCAAACCTCCTGAGCATGCGGAAGTAATGCGACGAATGGACGGGCGTGCCGGGCATGCCGCGATCTGGTGGAGTAGGGCGACACCAGAGCGAATTCAACGAATGCGGCGCCATTATTGCGCCAATATATCGCTTATCGACGATTGGGTAGGAGAACTACGGCACAGCTTGAACCGAGCTAGCCAGTCCGAAAATACCATCGTGCTCTTTACCAGCGATCATGGCGACTGTTTGGGCGACCACAATCTGGTGTACAAGTTCTGGGCGCACTATGATTCAATTGTCAAGGTACCATTGATATTCGCAGGAGGACCAGTCCGGTCTGATCAGCCTGTAGATGATCTTGTCGAGATGATTGACATAGGTCCCACCGTACTGGAGCTCGCCGGAGTCACCGCCGACAGTCGGCTACAAGGCACCTCACTGGTTCCCCTTTTGACTGATGCGGCGGCGTCAGGCAAAGAAAATGTCTTTTCCGAACAGGGTCATCGTCTAATGATACGAACGGACGAATGGAAGATGGTCTACTATGCAGGGAAGCCCTACGGCGAACTCTACAACATGATACAAGACCCGGATGAATTGGATAACATGTATGCGAATCCCACATATGCCGTCAGGCGGGCAGAGCTCACCACACGTCTGCTCGACTGGTATTCAGATACACGGTTCCGACGGAGCTAATTATCCCTGTTCTTTCGATGGTCCTCATATTCTTTTAGCACTTCTTCATTGGGAGGATATACTTCCTGCAGAGGCCGCTCTCCTCGCTCGATCACCTCACGTAGATATAACTCGCGATCCTCAATCTCAATGGCCTTCTGCGCGACCTCTTCGGCCAGCTGGGCAGGAATTACTATACTGCCTTCGTCATCCCCAAGGATGATATCGCCTGGAACAACCGTAACCTCGCTGCACTTAACACATACTTGATAGTCGACGGCGATTAATCGTCGTTGACTCACCGCCGCGTGGACACCGCGAGTGAAGATAGGGCATCCCATATCGCGCATCACCGTAAGGTCACGTATTGCGCCGTCAACGACGATTCCAGTACCACCCAGAACTATCAAGCGTGAGAGCATAACATCACCGATGAATCCAGATCCCGTGCAGCCGCCGGCATCAACCATTAGCACGTCTCCTGGCTCGATCTCTTCAATAGCATGGTGGAGAAGGCTGAACTGGTATTTCTCCTTCATCTGATCGCTCAAATCGGGCCGAACTGGTAGATACCGAAGTGTTCTGGCGCGACCAACCATTTTAGTATTCCTGGCTATCGGGAATACTTCCTCAATATACTGATCTGGGTACCCCATTCCCATTAACAGGCCGGATACTGTGTCTATGCTGATCCGTCGCAGTGAGTCGAAGAGTGCCTGGTCCTGAGGATTTACCTTCTTTGACATTGAAAACTCCTAATTCTCGCACGATTTGATTGATCCGAATTGTCCTGAGGGGCTCCTTTTCGGACTTGACACAGATGATAATTCATTGTAAACTTCACACGTTAAATCCCGACATAGCCTGTAACGGCCTTCCTCTGGTATGAATTCCACGGGCAGATTGCGCTTCAGAAGATATCGGTAAGTGATCCGCAAAGTCTGGGCATAATAAACTCATAAAAACTGAAATGTCAATTACCTACTAAGGCAGTGGTAGCCTGGGGAGGACGTGTAACGTGAAAGTCCGCGAAATTAAGCGTGATGATGTGATGATTCTAGAATTAAGCGGTCGATTGACCGAAGGTACTGACACGCAGTCACTCAGCAGCAAGCTTAATGAGATGATTGATGAGGGGCTAACCAAGCTCGTTTTCGACCTGTCTAAGGTCCACTGGATTGATAGTTCAGGGTTAGGGTTATTGATTCGAGGTTACACACGCATGCAGAAGAACGGGGGCGAACTCAAGTTGGCACGTGTTACCCGAAGCGTAAACAGCCTGCTTCAAATGACCAAACTGACCACCGTATTTGGAGTATATGATACGGTCGACGAAGCCGTTCACAGCTACGCCGAATAGTCTATAAATCATGGCGATGCGATGAAGAGATTTTTCTCAGGCTGAGCTTCACTGGCTCTTGATCCAATTTCAGCTGCGTCTCAAATAACTGCGCTACTCTCCCCGGTCAATGTGGTATCCCAAAATCATGCATCCGTTTGTGTATAGCCTGCTGGGCCTCCAGAAACGGGCGTTCCAAAAAGGCCTGGTGGTCCCCTTCACCATGATGGTGCGTGACGGTACCGGGCTCCAACCTTGGACTACGCTGCCTGATGTATGACAATCCACCGTCGACCAGACTCAACATATACTGCGCATTCTCCATATCGAACAGATGATATTCACCGCCACATGCGATGTATATAGGGGAGGTATGCGCCATGATTCCCCGGCGCCACCCATCGAAGTGAGGAACGCTTGTGTAGTTAGGACCGGCACAACGAGCCGCGATCCATGTATTTCCCTCAACCTTCAAGGTAGTTCTGATCTCAAGCCGCCTGGTTCCTTGACCATCTTCCGTTGATGCGACAACACCTCCCTGTTGCACAATTTCGAGGGAATGAATGGGCAGCGTCGACTCCGCTGTGGCAACTACCTCCACAGTTCCGCCGTTTCCGGATAATTTCAGTTCGCTCCCGATAGGCTTACCGTCTACTGTAAAATGCAGAATAGGACCGGCACTATGAAAAGTATTCCCACTACGTAGTGCCTTGCACCAAGCATCGTAGGTAAACTCCTCATCATCCGGTACATAGGCATATGTACGGTAAATGCCAACAGGAACGTCGGCGGACATCTTGTCGGTGCCACCGGCCAGCGGTAGCTTGTATCCGCAATTCAGATATTTGTAGTATTCAAGATGGTTATACTCACTATGAACGAGCATTTCAACAGCGTCGGCCCGCCCGGTAGCTATTAGCGTGGCAGGCTCACAGTTTGGCGTTGGGATATGTGGTATGACGACGGTTCCGCCCTGCGCATGACAGGCATCAGCCCAATGGGACAGAGTGGTTTCCAGATTCCCACCAAGTTCCGCCTCGCCTGGACCTCCGGAGCACCAAGGCATAACGGGCTCCTTAAGACCAAGGAGGCTAAGATGTCCCAACATGTGCTGGCGATTCTCTTGGGTTGCATAGACGATGCTATCACCATCACCAGAAATACTAGCTTGCCCAGTGAATTCCTCAGTGTTAGTAAATAGGCTACCCCATTGCGAGAGTAAAAGATTGACAACGTGTAACCCCTCTCCCCTGGCTTCCGTATGGGCCCCTTGAGTCGACAAGAAGTGGACGTGCGTATCGCCACTGAAGTAGCGCTCTTTCGTGAGATCGGTCCATCGTTTCAGTTTTAGAGTTAGTTCTCTTTGTCCAGGTTCGATGCTGACGCGTGTCCGCAGAGGCTCGTACTCAAACCCGCGTGCTACATCCACCAACACATCCCCTCTGGGTAACCAGCCCTGGCATTTTCCATCTATGTAAGCATAGGATATCTGCCCTAATCGTACATCCCCCCCTATATCCATGTGCCATGTTCCCATATTGGAGTTTACATGGGCATGGTGGCCATGGGGCGCATAGGGCACTCCCTTCTCCGACCGAAAATGAACGCGACAAGGAATGGGCTTCCCCGTATCCTCATCGATCACAGTAGTATGTACCCAATTTCGGCCACCATCAATAATCTCAATTCGCATTCGGTCCGTATCAACGAGCTTCTTCTTCTCCAGATCACCCCAGTTTACGGTACCGATCTCTTTACCATCCTGCTTGACAGAAACTGTAGCTGAAGGCGTACCGGCTATATCCACATGGGCAGGACTACTCTTGTCATTCTGCGGTTCGCCCCATCCTCGGAACTTATCGTTCAGGAACTCCTCAGGGGTCGCCTCCGGCAAGGGATAAGGGTAGGTAGCTACACCTCTGTCAACTTGCACTTCAAGATTGAATTCCTGGTCCGCCGCCTGCTGGTCTTTCAAATCGATCTTCACGGTTTTGGCTGCACGCCTGCAAAGGGGTTCTTCGTCCACTCTCCCAAGAGTAATTGCAGAGATCACGAACTTGAGATCACCGGGCTCCACCGTTATGCTTTCTATAACTTCATCGGGTCTGGGGTTGGGCCAGGACCAAAGGAAATAACCGCCAGGCCAGCCCTGGTCTGCCTCAGTTTGCCGTCGCCCTGCTTGTTCCCAAGGCCCGTCATATCTATCTATCAGACTTGATTTCTGATCTGGAACACTCAGAAAGGGATACTGGCCCCACTCCAGCGGCAGCACACTGATCTCAAACCGCTCTCTAACCGGAGCGTCGACCACTTCACCGTCCTCATATTTGAAGCGGTAATTCGCGACCTGGTAGCCTATTGGCCCACCTTTGTATATTTCAGTTTCTAATAGTGTATGCGCGAATATGACGTTGTAGGATCGACTGTGTACAGGTAT
>JABIQT010000737.1 GCA_018667995.1 Candidatus Latescibacterota bacterium | reverse complement strand
AGCAAGGATCCCCCATTCCACCTTACTGGGGGTACAACTTGTTTCCCCGTAAGGCATATGCGGATGCAGAGGTTTCGGAACGACAATCAGATACCGCTCAATCCACATGGCAGGCACTATCAATGAGGAAGCCACTACACAACCCGTGATGGTACGTCCTTTAGGAAATGCCAGAATAATACCAGGCACAATCAGTCCGCCGACAATCATCCCCCAAAAGGGATAAAAGTAAATCCCGGATACTTTCTCCATGACCGAGGCCATGATTAGCGGTTCATTGCCTGTGATCTCGACGAGATAGATGTTAAATGTGAAGTAAATCATCAGCCCTGTCATGACAAGCAGCACGAGTGCTAGATTATTAAAGTGGATCTCCTTCAGTGTTTTCTCGAGATGAAATACCCTCCGAATAATAGCCATGACAATGAAGAGCGCGGCTATGCCTGAAAAGATCGCGCCCACTACAAAATACGGACCGAGGATCGTGCTGTGCCATCCGGGCTTCGGTGTGGTGGCAAAGATGTAGGACACTACGGTGTGCACGGAAATAGCAATCGGAATGATCAAAACCGCCATGATGGAGATTCCACGTTCCAGCCATTTTTTCTGACGCTCGGTTTCCTGATAGCCGATAGCCAGGATTCGGTAGAACCAGTAGTATCCGATTTTCCGGTCTCGCAGGATAGCCAGATCCGGAATCAAAGGGAGATAGAGATAGATAATGCTCGAGGTAAGGTAGGCACTGATGCAAATGACGTCCCAGAGAATTGGGGATTGAAGACGACCATAAAAAATCACATTAAATAGACGATCAGGACGTCCCAGGTCAGTGATGATCGAACCTGCGCCGAAGATCAGGGCAAAGACGGTGATGACTTCAGCACACCGAGTAACCGGTCTTCGCCATTCTGCGTTGGAGACCCGCAAAATGGCTGAAATCAGAGTTCCTGCATGGCTGATCCCGATGAAGAAAACGAAATTCGCCAGATACAGACCCCAGAAGACAGGCGCATTAAGACCTGTGACCTCCAATCCATACCACAACTGCCTCCCCAGAGATGTCCTCCCCGTGCCATGATTACGAGGAGGATGACGATGGTGATATAAGACCAGGGGCCTCTAAGTCCAGCGATCGGCTTTATGAGGGGCTGAACGATTATGTCATCGTATTGATCGGCGTAATCGGTTTGCATATAGGGTTCCCTTCCATAGATCCCGCGTCAGATCTCAGAAATGGCCTCTTCACTCTTCAGAGAGGTAGGTCACTTTCGGTTCTGTACCGAAGTCTTCTAGTGGCTTAAAAGCACGGTGATTCCTGGACAGTGTGGAAACTGTTGTGTCCACTTCATCCAGGTCACCAAAATACATGGCGTCGGCAGGGCAGATTTCGACACAGTCGGGAACATAATCACCCTCTTCAAGGTCCCGATCATCAACTCTTGCCTCATCCAACGCTTGCTGAAGACGGTGAGAGCAGAAGCTGCATTTCTCTGTGACGCCTTTGGTACGGGTAGATACATCCGAATTGGTCGCGATCAATCCGGACCAGTTCCATTTACTCTGGGCAGCGACTGGTTCCAACTCAGCAAAGGGCCCGCACAGTAATGAGAGAAATACGCTACCGAAGCAAAACAGTCTGATTCTCATTCTTGCACCCCTTGTTCCCCTCAGTTATTGAAAGCGCCCTCGTCGATCCATGTTATTATAAGCGTAATGTTATCGGCGGAGAGTGGGGCGCCACCGGCAGGCATCACAGGCGGAATAGTTCCGTCTATGCGTTTGACCAGCAGGCTGCCGGGGCCATTCCCGGGCATCACTACTGTTCCGCTGTTACCCCCGGTTATCAGCGCATCATAGGAGACAAGACTGAGTCCACCTTGGCTGCCGTGGCAGGCGACACAGCTCAGATCGAAAATAGGCTGAATGTCGGAGGCGAACGACACTGTTGTGGTGTCAGGCCCGCTTCCATTTCCGGGCGCCGGCATGTCAGGACCAACGACATTGTCTTTGGTCGAGAAACCGCACCCGGATGAGAGGATGCCCATCATACTTGAGAGGATTAATATCTTCATGTAAAGCGCCGGTTTCATGACGAACCTCTTTCTTACTAGCTATTGTCAAATGTGGTGTATGGCCGTTGTATCAAGTTGCTATCTGATTGTCTCGCGTTAGTTCGACACAGTCTCTGAATCTGATTCCGGCTTCCACCTTGGACAGGCAATCGAAGCCTCGTAACCGTCTCCAGTTCTTCTCGGCACACAGGGCGAGTTTGAAGGTTATATGCAGCATTCCTTTACGGGACAGGCAACTCCGGGAACGCCTGGTACGACTATAATGTCGATTTTCCCTCTCACTTAGCAAGAGAGTTAGGGGCGATTCTCATATGAGAATCGCCCCGCTCTGATACCCTATCGATTGCTGGTTGCATTCGGTTTCAGATGAGTGACATTGTGAGGTGTTT
>JABIQT010000252.1 GCA_018667995.1 Candidatus Latescibacterota bacterium | reverse complement strand
CTCTCGCCAGAAGCTGTGTGACCCTAATTCGTCCCGCCTGGAGATACATAAGACCGATCAGAAAGAGCGGCGTGCCGGTGAATCCCGTAGTTTCTATATCCAGATAGAGGATCCGTTCGGGCTCAGGACCTATCAGTGCTCGATACTCCTCGGGTAGTGGATCCTGCGACTCCCGAGTCCAGGATCTCAGTTCCACATGCTTGCCGGCAATCCCTGATATCTCTGAATGCAACAATTCCGGCTCTGGTTCAACAAGATAGAAGCGGCCTGAAGCTGTTTCCACTTCGATACCCGGTACAATCTGCTCGAGAGATCTATCATCCGGAATCTTGATGCTCCGTCGCTGATATGCGTTCGCCGCACGAAGCAGGCGGTCACGGAAGGGTGATACGTCGGCAGAAAGTGGCGACAAGGGATCGTCCTCGCTATTTCGTTGCGTCAGTCTTTTGCGTAGATCGTCTGATAGCAAGATAGCCCGCCAAAAGGTCAAGAGAGCGGTTTATGATAGACCAATTCCGAAATAAGGCACGGATAAGTCGCACATTGTAATCGTCAGTTCAGAGCCGCGACCAAAGATTTGAATACTTCGCCGCGTGATTCGAAATTGTCGAACATATCGTAGCTGGCGCACGCTGGCGATAGCAGGATCACATCACCATTTTCTGCCATATTTCTGCTTTGAGAAACTGCATCTTCCATGCTGTCGGCCAAAAGAATACTCGGCATCGGATCGCTCTGCTGTTTCCCTATGGCTTCTTCTATGGCCTCAGCCGTATCTCCGATAAGAACTACAGCCTTTGCACTCCTGACAATCTCTTGCGCCAAACCTGCGAAGCCTGCGCCCTTGTCATATCCCCCTGCAATCAACACGATGGGCACCTCAAATGCGCCCAGAGCTGTTTCGCACGATTCCGGAGTGGTGCACGCGGAGTCATTGTAGTAGCGTACGCCATCCAGTGTGCGGACAGCTTCCAGCCGATGGGGCACTCCCCTGAAACGTTTTATGGCACTCTTGATTGTTGATACCGGAACGCCGACTATCATTGCTGCTGAAATCGCTGCCATGGTATTGGCAACATTGTGCGGTCCGGGGATCTGAATGTCACTCACCTGGCAGATTTTCTGTTCGAGTCCATGCATTCGATAAGAAATCGTTTCTTCACGCACAAATGCGCCTGACCTGGTCGGTGACTCCGTCCCGTACCAGACCACCTTGCCATTGGACCTTGCCGCCCAGGAAGCAACTACCGGATCATCAGCGTTCAGAACAGCAAAATCCTCGGGTTGCTGATCTCGTAAGATCTGGAATTTTGCCTCGGAATACTTCTCGAAAGAACCGTGCCAATCTAGATGATTAGGGGCAAGATTCGTGACAACGCTAACGTGCGGACTTCTACCAATCCAGCGGAGTCTCTGCAGCTGGAAACTTGACAGTTCAAGAGCAACCAAGGTGTTTTCGGGAACGTGATTTATGCCATTCAACACAGACTTTCCGATGTTTCCACCAACAACAGATCGCTGATCGAAATCGCGAAGTATGATCTCCAAAAGGCTCGTAGTGGTTGTCTTGCCATTGCTCCCGGTTACTCCAATAATAGGAGCCCGACAAAGCTCAAATACAAGATTGATTTCAGTAGTGACTGATACGCCGCTGTCCCGTGCGAGCCGAAGAAATGGACTGTCTTCCTTCACACCGGGACCAACTACAATCAGATCGGCATCTATGATATCTACGTCTCTGTGAGATCCGAGCACATACCGGATCTCCAGATCGTCGAGGGCGTCAATAGAAACCTTGAGTGTCGACGCGTCCCTCAAATCAGAAACGGTTACTTTGTGCCCACTCTCTGCAAAGAAACGTGCGGTTGCAACGCCTCCGGCAAAGAGCCCAAGTCCAAGAACAGTTACGTTCATTACCGCCTCGCGAAGATGACGGTCGTAGGCTGGAATGGACGGTCATTTCGTGGAAAAAACCAAGTCCGATAACGCCGTAACTCCACACTGAATTTACTTGACACCATAAGGTCCTGTTGGTAAAATACGCAGGCTAAAACATACTAATTACTCAGAGATTTTCAATTGGGCGCGGACGACTTTCAAGGCTTCCGATGTTTCGTGTGCCGATTCTTTTGGAGTGGCTTCGAGCAGAACCCATAGATCTTCGATAGTGTCAACATCCATGATGGGTGAGTCCTCCAATACGGCATGCTTTATATTTCTGGACCGTAGCAACGCAATTGTTTCCTGCAATTCTGAGCCCGAGCTCCACTTTTTAATCGCGAAAATGTTATGCGGCTCACTCATCCCGATCATATTGTATGCACCGTCCAGGGCGGGGACTAGAACCACCTCATGGGAACCTAATTCTTTGATTACCCGTTCAATGGTTTCTTCTGAAATCCA
The DNA here is from genome assembly GCA_018667995.1 of Candidatus Latescibacterota bacterium. Classification (GTDB taxonomy): domain Bacteria; phylum JAAXHH01; class JAAXHH01; order JAAXHH01; family JABIQT01; genus JABIQT01. Next base: position 1,825 of record JABIQT010000252.1, on the reverse strand, counting down.
TGGTATGTCACTCCCTGAGATGATTACTTTCCTGTAGCGGCGCAAGAGCGAGCTGAAAATACCATGCATCATATTTCCGAGGTTGCTCCCTATGGCCGGCTGGTACATAACGTCCGGGCCCGTTATTTCTCGGAACGCATGAGCATGTTCCGGCTGCGATGTACCCAGGAAGAGATCATACTCTCGGCCTCTGTGGGCGCGGAACCGGTCGATTAGGAAGGCCCTGTACAACTGGGCAGCCATCCTGTTTGCCATATCCTCGCCAATAGCTCTGTCATGACGATCCTTAGCGTGACGTAATCCGACAAGCCCATTTTCTTTCGTTCCGTTCACAAGGCGGGTCTTGACCTCTCCTGGCACAGGGAATTTTGCCAGAAGCAATAAGGCACAGGTTGTCTTCGATACCGAGTGGGCGGAAACGCATTTTTCGACGGATTTTATAGCCATGATAATAGATAAAGATAACGTCGCCGAATACGTTCATGCAAGACATCTTTTGCACGTTCCCGAAGGCGTAGAATACACTGTTGAAGCCCTCGGTGGCGGCTTTTTAAACACGGTGCTTCGGATCCGCAGTGAAGGTGAGTCCGTCATCGTGAAGCAAGCGCTGGATGCCCTGCGACTCTTCCCCGATCTGAAGGTTACAACGGAACGAATCGTCTTTGAGCGCAAGGCGCTCGATGTGATCAACAAGCTCTTTCCAGGAGGTACCGCTCCCGAAGTCTTGCATTTCGACGATGAGAACCGGATTCTGGTAATGGGCGACCTTGGGGCGACACCCATACTGGAGAGTCAGCTTATTGAAGGACACGTAGACCCTCTCACTCCGGAACACCTTGGGAAATTCCTGGCGGAGCTACACCGAGGGACAATTGATGATGGGGTATTGCGGAGTGATTTTGACAACGAGGCAATGCAGCAGCTGCGACTCACCTATTGCTTCAATTTCATAGAAGACCCCGCACTGCTTGCCATCGCTAAGGATCTGGGATCACTTTTTACAGAACAGAAACGTGTCCTGTTGCACGGAGACTTCTGGACCGCCAGTGTGATGGCGGGCACATCGGAAGTGAGAGTTTTTGATCTGGAATTTACCTACTACGGCCATCCGGCCCAGGACGTCGGTTTCATGATGGCGCACTATATGTTGCATGCCTTTAATACCCCCAGCCTCGCTGATATCATAATGGTAGCGGTGGGAGGTCTGTGGCGCACGTACAGGCATGGCATGGGTGAATTGCTGCCCAATGACACCGAGACTTCTGCGCTAAAGCAGGCGGGCATTGAAATGCTGTTTCGAATCGATGGAATAAACCAAGTTAAGTACATCAAGGATGAAAACGTAAAGCTCCGTATTCGGGGCGCGGCCAAACAGTTGATGATAGATGAAGAATTGTCAATAGCCAGTCTGGAGGATCTCATTACTACGTAATGAGTTTGTTGGAGCTTGAATCATTTGCCTATCATTCCTGCCATGTCCCTTACGCCGACTGCGGGATCCATTCGTCGCTTTCCGGCGAGGAGTAAATCGTGACTAGAAGCAGAGCTATTATCCTTGGCATTATCGGAGTCATTTTCTTTCTATGGTTGAGCGTAGGCTTCTGGGCAAATATCTACGTGGAGGCATTGTGGTTTGACCAGCTCAATTACGGTGACGTCTTCTGGACGACATTCGGAGCCAGATTCTTCATTGGTTTTATCTTTGGTCTGGTTGCGGTGGTCATCGTGGGACTGAATTTGTTCCTGGCTCGACATTACTCTTCGAGATTGACGGAGCTACATCTGTTCAACGAAGAGGCGAACGAACTTGAAAAGTTATTTTCCG
>JABIQT010000253.1 GCA_018667995.1 Candidatus Latescibacterota bacterium | reverse complement strand
CTGAATGCGGACCAGATGCGCTTCGTCGAGTTGATTATCGAACAACTGACATCCCGCGGCGTCATGAATGACGCCGCCCTCTACGAAGCCCCCTTCACGCAGATTCACCATGAAGGTCCTGAAGCGCTGTTTGCCGGCAAGAAAAATGTCATCGAGGGGATCTTCACTCGCTTGCGAGAGATGTGTTCTGGTTAGGTCAACCGTCGTCCGGGGAAGAGGATAGATATGACAGAAATTAACATTCAGGCCCTATGGAGTTCCAGTGATCGTGGTGCCTGGGTGGCAGCATTTGAGCACTACTGGAGTTTTGTCAAACCGACTCATCAGGAGTTGGAGCGGCAGATGGACTCTCTCGATCCCGAGAGAATTCGGGCGATGAATGCCGATGAGTGGTTTGAGTTTCTCCACAAGGAGTACTTCCGGTGGAAGTACACGGCAGCCAATCGTTACGCATCGACAACGAAGCATTTGAAACTTCAGGTCGATGAGTGCGGCGTTCAGCAATTGCACTCCTTCAAGGACGACATCTTTCAATTCGCACCCACTGACGTGACGGCCGCCTTGAAAGCGGCGATGCAGATCCGTGGCCTCGGCACTGCGGGCGCATCCGGCCTGCTGTCGTTGCTCTTTCCAGCACTCTATGGAACCGTCGATCAGTTCGTGGTCAAGGCTCTGTTGCAGGTGCCGGATCTTCCAGAAAGGCATCAGCTGGAGCGGATGAACCCAGAGGGCTTGACGGTCAGCCAGGGTGTGATCCTGATCGAGATCATGCAACTTAAGGCGCAGCAGCTGAACGTGCAATTTGACAGTCAGGAGTGGACTCCCCGCAAGGTGGACATGATTCTCTGGGCCGTGAGAGAGTAGGGGGAGCCCGGGTCATGATCGGCTTCTTCGCTCTCACGGATGATGACTGGTATCAGTTCCTGCTCGCTCGTTCGCGGGTGGAGGCTCTCGATGAGGTGAACTTCTGGGCACCTTCGGGGAAGGCAAAAACGAGTTTGCCGACAGGGACACCGTTTTTCTTTCAGCGCAAGAGTCCGCACTATCGGATCGGAGGGTTCGGTTTTCTCGGTCCCGTAACATCGATCCCACTTTCACTGGCCTGGGAGGCGTTCGGAGAGGGGAACGGGGCAGCCACGAGGGAGATGATGTTCGAAAGGATTCAAAAGTACCGAAAAGGGAAAGTCGCCGAGGGAGAGACGGTTCATGATCCATCGATTGGCTGTCGAACCATCCTCGAGCCGGTCTTTTTCCCCTCGGAAGTCAATATTCCCATTGCCGGGGATTGGCCCAAGAATGTAGTTGTCGGCAAGCAGATGTCGCTGACAGAGGGAGAAGGTGCACGGATCTGGCAGGAGTGCCAGCTTCACGCCAGGTCTCTGCGTCTCGACGGCGATGCTGTGGGGCAGGTGGCCGAGCCGCCAGGCGATCGGTTTGGCACTCCTCTGGAGTATCAGCCCAGGCTAGGACAGGGTGCGTTCCGCATCGCGGTGGTCGATGCGTATCAAAGATCGTGTGCGGTCACCGGAGAACACAGTCTACCCGTGCTGGAAGCGGCGCACATCCGGCCCTATCGGACCGGGGGCGAACACGCCGTGTCCAACGGCCTGTTGCTGCGTTCTGATGTTCACCGGTTGTACGACCAGGGTTACGTCACCGTTTCTCCTGATCACAAGTTCAAGGTCAGTCCGCTGTTGCGGGAGGGCTGGAACAACGGCAAGGTCTACTACGCATTCAACGGAAAGACGATTCAGTTACCGGGTGAAAAGAAACATCTACCTGATCGAGGTCTTCTCGAGTGGCACGGTCGTGAGGTGTTCAAGAATTGATCGCGCGGTAGGCCAATCATCGTGAACGCGGTGCGATTCCGATACTCTAAGCTATTCATTCGTTGGGCTATGGCTAGACTGTGGTCATGGATTTGGATCAACGCGACGCGAAAATCAGGTCTGCCATGTTCCTGTGGTTGGAGCAGATGGCGGCCATTCATGGGGATGTTCTTCCCAGAAGTTTGCTGTTGGAGGGATTTCCCTTTGAGGGCGGTTCGATATCGGCACTCCATCCAGCCGGGCGTGGAATCTGGAAGCCGAAGGGGTTGGATACAGCCCTGAGCTTGACGACTACCGTCGGTTCTCCCTACGACGATCACTTTTCTGGTGATCGTTTAGCGTACAGTTATCAGGGGAATAACCCCGGTAGCTCAGACAACTGCGCCGTTCGTAGCGCCAAGAATAATCAGATTCCACTCGCCTATTTTCACGCGGTGATGCCAGGACGGTATTGTGCTTTCTGGCCGGTTCTCGTGATTGGAGATGATTCAGGATCCCTGCGATTCTGGGTGCAAGTCGAACCTGCTGGAGTTGCTATCGGCGGGGCTACCATACTCGGATCTGTCGACGGTTCGATGATCTCGAATGATGTATCGCGGCGAGCCTATGGAACTAGCGTCGTCAAGACTCGGCTCCATCAACGCGGCTTTCGAGAACGTGTACTCAGTGCCTATCAATCCTGCTGTGCTATGTGTCGACTGAAACACCGAGAGTTGCTCGACGCAGCCCATATCATTCCAGATAAAGAAGGTGGAGAGCCTGTGGTGTCCAACGGTATAGCGTTGTGTAAGATCCACCACGCGGCTTTCGACAAGCGTGTGATCGGTGTGAACCCCGACGGGTATCGGATCGCGGTGCGCGAAGATGTGCTGCGCGAGGTCGATGGCCCCATGCTACGCCATGGCATTCAGGAGATGGAGGGACGCAAACTTTGGGTCCCACGGAGCGCGGCCAAGAAACCAGACCTTGAAGCCCTTGCCGTTCAATGGCAGCGCTTTCGCGATGTTGGGTGATTAATAAACTGGTAAGACGCACTTTTACTAAGGCAACAGTACTATGAGATGCAAACTGATTTCTTAGCAACTTTTCTTGCAATAATCCCTGGTCCGTTTGACACAATGCGTACAGTCATGTACCATGAACTCTGCATCAAGAATGACCTGTTGAGGGTCTGGCAACCTGGTTATGGAGAAAACCAAGGTGCCTTGATTGGCGTGTGTTGCGCCGGTCGATGTGCGAGGTCTTTGACCTCGAAACAAAACTCCCAGGG
>JABIQT010000255.1 GCA_018667995.1 Candidatus Latescibacterota bacterium | reverse complement strand
TAACAGGCATAATGGAAGAGATTCCGAAAAATTCTCACTTCCATTGTGAATTCCTGGCATCCTTCAGTACGCTGTACACCGTCGAAAACGGTCCATACGGTCAAAACTACGGGAACGACATGCAGCAACAGTTCTTTCCCGATCTCTATACCTACGTTCGTCTTCCGGAAGGGTATGCTTCTTCACAGCTGGAGGAGAAATTAGTCGGATTTGTGGATCGGCACTACGGCGAAACACTAGTGCAGTTCAATGCCACGATGGTCGCGACACTTCAGCCGCTAACTGACATCCATCTGAATTCGAACCGGGATGCTGAATTGCAGGCCAATAGCGATATAGCATACATCTATATATTCTCAGCCATCGCTATTTTTGTGTTGATCATCGCCTGCATTAATTTCATGAACCTTGCGACCGCAAGATCTGCGGGCAGAGCACGAGAGGTCGGCATCCGGAAGGTCGTAGGGGCCTATCGCTCACAGTTGATGCTGCAATTTATGGGTGAGTCGGTCATTATGACGGTCCTGTCTCTGATTCTGGCCATCGGACTGACGTACGTCGCCCTTCCGTCTTTCAACGCAATATCCGCTAAAGAGCTTTCGCTGGCTTTCACCGATACGACACTCCTACTCAGTCTTGCCGGCATTGTCGTGCTGGTAGGGCTCCTGGCCGGTAGCTATCCGTCGTTATACCTTTCTTCGTTTCAGGCAGCTACCGTGCTTAAGGGCTCTTCCAAAGCTGGATCTTCATCCAGTGCCAGCCTTCGAAAGGTACTCGTGGTATTCCAGTTCTCGCTTTCGATCGTATTCATTATCGGGACCTGGGTTGTAGGCGACCAGATGGCTTACATGCAGAACAAGGATCTGGGATTCAAAAAAGAGCAGGTCGTCATTATGGCTCTGGGGGATACGGATCAGCGCTTGATCTACAGCCAATACAAAAACCTGATCCTGCAGAACCCCAAAGTAGTTGCCGTAACGGGCCTCCTCGCACCACCAGGCGGTCTTCAGCAGAATATCGGCTTCAGACCAGAAGGAGCACCGGACGGTGAGACCGTGCTCTTGGATTTCTTTGGCGGCGACTTTGATTTTGCCAGCGCCCTGGAGATCGAAATAGTCCAGGGACGGACATTCTCAAGCGACTTTTCTACGGATTCTACCCAGGCCTTCCTCATTAACGAGGCGGCTGCAACTCAGCTTGGTTGGGCGGACGATCCTATTGGAAAGGAGTTTCTCTTCGGTCCGAATGGTCCTCCGGTTGCCCCCAAGGTCATAGGAGTCGTGAAGGACTTTCATATTAAGTCATTGCACAGTAAAATTGAGCCCTTAGTCATTGGATTCGTTCAACAACCGGTATATATGGCTATTCGAATCTTACCGAATGACCTGGCCGGAACCCTGGCCTTTCTGGAAGAAAAATGGCCCGAAGTGTATCCGAATGATCCCTATCAGTACTCCTTTCTGGACGCGGATTTCGACAATCTCTACAAAACGGAGCAGCTTCGTGGCCAGGTATTCGGCGTCTTTTCCGTTCTTGCCGTATTCATCGCCTGCCTTGGATTGCTGGGTCTTGCCTCATTCACTGCTGAGCAACGAACCAAGGAGATCGGTATACGGAAGGTTATGGGCGCATCGGTCTCTGGTGTAATCGGCTTGCTCACGAAAGAGTTTGTCAAACTCGTGGTCATCGCAAGTGTCATCGCCTGGCCAATCGCCTACTACGTCATGGATAGCTGGCTGCAGGATTTCTCCTACAGTGCTGGACTGTCGCCCTGGACGTTTATTCTGGCCGCTGTAGCTGCTGTTGTCATCACGGTGGTGACGGTGGGGTATCAGGCGACCAAAGCGGCTTTGACCAACCCTGCAGACGCATTACAGTCAGAACTGTAGGCTTAGGCGTTACGGTCCTAGGCTGCGGCGATTGGATCTGGGCATCCGGTCCGATCGCCGCAGTTGCACCCGCAAGGCTTACTTGAGCAAGTTCATCCGGTGGATCCTGTCATATGAGTATCGGTCTACAGCCGGGACGGATAGATTCCGCTGAATACCATTTAGCCTGGAACGGATCGATCCCCACGATCGTGCGGCCCATACGGAGTGGATCAGGGGCGTGATCTCGCCATCACTGTCTATTTTGCCGGGTGACTGGCCTGAAACAGGAACGCCAGTCCTGTTGCCGATGAAGTCACAATTCATGTTTGCCCGGACCCCAGCCTGAGTACGCGCCCGTCCCAGATCGCTATATCATCCCTTTGGCCCCTCCCACAAACTGCCGGTTAACCTGCATCCGCCGTGAAGCCAGCTGCACTCGTTCCCGGAATTTCAGAAATATCGGCTCATCATTACCGGCCATGCTGTTTGGCGATAAGGTGCTGACACTGGGATTCGCTCTGTGAATCTCAACGGCAGAGCTATTGCCCCATGCGGAAGGGGTGGCGCAGGACAGTTCTATGGGATTCACGCTCAGGATCATCGCTTTCAAAGGTCT
>JABIQT010001151.1 GCA_018667995.1 Candidatus Latescibacterota bacterium | reverse complement strand
GCCCCAACAGACTCACATACAGCTTGTGGTGTACAATGCCCTGGGGCAGGAGGTGATCCGCCTTGTTGACGGGATGAAGGCAGCCGGGCGATACAGTGTCAAGTGGAATGCCAGAAACGCACAGGGCGCCAGTGTGGCCAGTGGCATCTATCTGTATAGGTTGACGTCCAGTACCGGATTCAGTGCATCGAAACGGATGACGTTGCTGAAGTAATGGTGCCTGATTGACCGCTGGTACATCTTGAAGGGGGACAGGGCATGGTGCCTGTCCCCCTTTTTGAGTGTTTAGTTCCAGGTGCAGCAAGGGCCACTCATGCGTGGTCTGGCCTCAATACTGTATTCTCAAAATCAAAACTGAAGCGGATTTGCCTCTTCCAATATCACTCTGACGCCTAGGGCCTGGCACACCTTCAAGAATGTCAGGAGTTGGCAGTTCTGGCCATGTTCGAGACGTGATACATGCTGCTGTGCCAGGCGTGTCCGGGTTGCCACGTCCTGCTGCGATAGCGTCTGGCGTTCCCGAATTTCTGCGATTCGTCGGGACAAGGCACCCAGCTGACGCGTGGCTTCATCGCCGATGTGTCGCGTGGGCATCGTACTGTGGGATGGAATCGATAGATGATTCAATGGATCCTCCTTAACGAATAGAAGACAACGATAGAATAGCTGCTACGGTCCAAGCTTGCGTTGTGGAATGAGCGATTTTTGAGAAAACGCCAGGAGCGGATTCACTGTGGGCGTCTGCAAGTTTCATGACAACCATAGCGCCCGATCAAGTGTGCGATATTGTATCGCTTCTCCCACATGCCCACTATTTATGCGATCTGAACCCTCCAAATCTGCTATAGTTCTGCTCACTTTCAAGATGCGATCGTAGGCTCTAGCGGATAGCCCGAGTTTGGTGATCGCTTCGCGTAGAAGATCATGAGATCCTGCATCGATAGGACAGTGGGTGCGAATTTCCTGAGATTCCATGTGGGCGTTACAGTGGAGTTTGGGGGACGCTTTGAAGCGATGCCGTTGTCGAGACCTCGTTTCGTTGACCCTGGATCTGATCAGTGCGGACGAGTCTCCTGTGGGTTCGCCTGCCAGATCTTTATAGGGTACTGCCGGTACCTCGACGTGCAGATCAATCCGATCCAGAAGAGGGCCCGACACCTTGCTCATATATCGCTGGATCTGAGGCGAAACACACTGACAGTCGTGGTGATTGTCGCCATAGTAGCCACAGGGGCATGGGTTCATAGCGGCCACCAACGTGAGTCTGGCCGGGTAAGTCAGCGATATCGCGGCCCGGGCGATAGTTACGCTCCCGTCCTCGAGAGGCTGACGCATCACCTCGAGCACGTTCTTCTTGAATTCCGGCAATTCATCCAGGAAGAGTACGCCGTGATGTGCAAGGGAGACCTCTCCTGGCCTGGGGTGTGCCCCGCCCCCGATAAGACCGGCATCAGAAATGGTGTGGTGAGGCGCTCTGAAGGGACGTGTCGCGATGAGCGGTGTATTGGGCGGTAGGAGACCGGAGACGCTATGAATCTTGGTCGCCTCAAGCGCCTCATCGACCGTCAGATCCGGCATTATGGTGGGAAGGCGTGTAGCCAGCATAGTTTTCCCCGATCCTTGGGGGCCGACAAGGATGAGATTGTGCGCGCCCGCGGCGGCCACTTCCATGGCTCGTTTCACGTGATGCTGTCCCTTGACGTCGGCAAAATCGATCGGGTAGTCTGAAGCATTGTCGAACAGGGCAACCATATCAACGGTGGACCTGGCCGAGGCTCCTGGATTATCAAGCAGTGACGCTGCCTCGGAGAGGCTCGCAACTCCGTAGACATCCAGTCCTTCGGCCATAGCTGCTTCATGTGCATTTTCATTGGGTACCATCATGCCCTTTATGCCCTTTTTTCGGGCGGCCAGTGCCATGGACAACACACCTCTCACGGGCCTTAGCGATCCGTCCAATGAGAGTTCCCCCAGCAGGACGAATTGGCCAAGTAATCGTGAATCTACTTGTTCGGTCGCCGCCAGGAGTCCTATGGCAATAGGCAGGTCGAAGGCAGACCCCTCCTTTCGTACATCCGCCGGGGCCAGGTTGATGGTGACCCGTTTATAGGGAAAGGTAAATCCAGAATGCTTGATGGCTGCCTCGACCCTGAACGTGCTCTCTTTCACCGCATTGTCGGGCAGTCCCACTGTGGAAAGGTTTGCCAGGCCATTATCGATGCTGATTTCTACGTCGACCATGTATGCATCAATGCCCAGGACAGCGCCGCTGATCGTCCGGGAAAGCATGTGTGACTCCTCGCATAATGGGTTATGCCCGGTAAACTGGGGTAAGCCTTGTTCAAAAAACGGTCGTCTATGGCTGCCTGAGGGACGTTGTTTTTCATTCAGTCGGATTTTGTCGTTATTCCTCGTAAACGACGCCTCCTCTTTGTCTTCTGTGGTGTCGATTTTATGATTGCGAACGATCTGCCCTGATGGTATATTCGTAAACTAACCTTTAAGGAATGACAGGACTATGACGGCAATTGCTGAGAACTTAATGCGGGTGCGGGAACGCATCGAATCCGCTGCTGCCCGCAGCACAATGGATGCGGCCGATATTCTGCTCATTGCGGTGTCGAAGACCAAGCCCACCAGCTTGCTGGAGGAGGCCCTCGCCGCGGGTGCTACTGACCTCGGTGAGAACCGCGTACAGGAAG
>JABIQT010000547.1 GCA_018667995.1 Candidatus Latescibacterota bacterium | reverse complement strand
GTATAATTTCAATCCCGCCAGGATATTCCTTGGTGATTCCGGCAGTCTGTTCATTGGCTTCGCGTTGGCGACTCTGGCCATGCAGAGCTCCACTAAGGGCTCCACAATCTTCGCCATCCTCGTGCCAATCCTGGCGCTTGGGCTACCCATAATGGATACGATTCTGGCGATGACCCGTAGATTCCTGGCTTCCCTCCTGCCGGACCAACAGGAGAAAGCAGGCTCTCTGGCGGGGAAGCTGCACGGCATGTTTCTGCCGGATCGAAAGCATATCCATCACCAGTTGCTCTCAATGGGGCTGCGCCACAGGCACGCGGTTCTAGTGCTTTATCTCGTATCCTGTCTTTTCGGTATTGGCGCCCTCTCGTTTACCTTCTTTAACGACGTCAACTCGGGCGTTCTACTGGTGATTGTAGCTTGCATCGCCGTCATAGGAATCCGTCAACTCCGGTACAAGGAGATGGCTATTCTCCGAAACGGTATTCTTCTTCCACTATACGAGTGGCCCGTCATTAACCGGCGCCTGCTCAAAGGAATCCTTGACCTGTGTTATAGTGCCGGGGCGTTTACGGCGGCGCATTTCCTGGCCTACAGAGATGAGACGCTGCTGCTACAAGCATCCTTCCTGTACAACCTGGCTATCACCTGCAGTGCTCAGATGCTCGTGCTGTATTTCGCCGGGCTGTACAATGCGTCGTACCGATACTTGGGCATTGGCGATATTCTGGTGATTGCGCGTAACGTGGCTGCCGCTGTAGCCCTGCCTGCTGTCATTATCATGACTCAGCCAAATCCCTATCCGTTCGCGGTCTTCATTCTCGATTTTTACTTCCTCCTTTCGGCTGTGGCAGGTACGCGCATGTCCTTCTACGTGTTGACCCATCTGTTTAGAAAAGATACACGTGATCGGGAAGGAAGGTCGGTTATCATTTACGGGGCTGACAACCTGGGTCTCTTGACTCTGCGTCACATCATGAACGACGATTCGTTGGATCTGTCACCCATAGGATTTATAGATGAGACACCAAGTCTCGAAGGCAAGCGGCTTGAGGGTCTGCCGGTTTACGGACATTGGAAGCTGTCACGATTGCTGAACAAACACAAGATCGACCAAATCCTGATTCCCAGGGAGACGATCAGTCCAGAGGTATTGCGTCGCCTCAACGAAATTGCCGACCGCTATGGGATTGAGATAATGAGAACGAAGATATCACTTGAGCAGCTGCCTGCAGAGGCTGCCTCGAGCCAGAGAGCGGACTTCGGTATTCCTGCTGCTTGATCTGTTGAGGACACGCTCATTTCACCAGGACATCCTGGATAGAGAAATAAAACGAACAAGTCATCACACCTAAACGGAGTAAGAAAATGAACATTCTTGGAATTTCCTGTTACTACCATGATTCTGCGGCGACTCTGATTCAGGACGGCGAGATAGTTGCTGCAGCTCAGGAAGAGCGATTTACCCGTAAGAAGCACGACTCCAACTTTCCAAGCGAGGCCATTGCTTTCTGCATGGAAGAAGCGGGTATCACACCAGCAGAACTTGACTATGTCGCCTTCTACGACAAGCCACTGATCAAGTTTGAACGGATCCTCCAGACTTATCTGGCATATGCCCCCCTCGGCATTCGTTCCTACCTGATGGCTGTGCCCCTTTGGTTGAAGGAAAAACTGTGGATCCCCGATTCAATTCGCAAGGACCTGGATGGCTACGACAGCAAGCTGTTGTTCACAGAACACCACGAATCGCACGCAGCGTCCGCATTCTTTCCCTCCCCCTATCAGGAAGCGGCGTTTCTAACGGTGGACGGTGTCGGCGAGTGGGCCACGACCACCTATGGCGTGGGCAAGGGCAATCATATAGAGATTATGGGAGAAATGGAGTTTCCACATTCTTTGGGGCTGCTCTATTCCGCCTTTACGTACTACACCGGTTTCAAAGTCAACTCGGGAGAATACAAGGTCATGGGGCTGGCACCGTATGGTGAGCCGAAGTATGTAGACCTGATCATGAACGAGCTGATCGATCTGAAGGAAGACGGATCGTTCAAGATGAACATGAAGTACTTCGAGTATTGCAAGGGACTCACCATGACAAACGATGCGTTTGCAGATCTCTTTGGTGCGCCCGCTAAGACAATGGATTCGGAGGTTACGCAGCGCGAGATGGACATTACCAGGTCTCTTCAGGATGTAACGGAAGAGATCATGCTTCGCATGGCCAACCACGTACACAAGGAAACGGGGCAGAAGTACCTCGTAATGGCTGGCGGTGTGGCTCTCAACTGTGTGGGCAACGGACGTGTTCTGCGGGAAGGTCCCTTTGATGATATCTGGATCCAGCCGGCTGCGGGAGATGCTGGTGGAGCCCTTGGAGCAGCTATGTTCACGTGGCATCAGTACTTGGGCAACGAACGCCAGGCAGATGGCAAGCGGGACTTCCAGAAGGGATCTTTCCTCGGTCCTGAATACTCCGACGACCAGATAGAGAGCTATCTCACAGAGAACAGCATTCCCTATAGGAAAGCCGCGCCTGGAGAACTGGCGTCAGATGTGGCTGAGTTGATCGCTACAGAAAACGTGATAGGGTGGTTCCAGGGGAAGATGGAATTTGGGCCCAGAGCGCTCGGTGGAAGGAGCATCATCGGTGACGCACGGTCCGCTGAAATGCAGGCTACCATGAATCTGAAGATCAAATTCCGTGAATCGTTCCGCCCTTTCGCGCCATCGATACTGCGGGAAAAGGTATCGGAGTACTTCGAGATGGACAGTGATAGTCCCTATATGCTGTTGGTGGCTCCTGTGAAGGAGGACAAGCGGATACCCATGACCGAGGAGCAAGACAAGCTGTTCGGCATCGAAAAACTGAACGTGCCGCGATCCGTGATTCCTGCCGTTACGCACGTAGATTATTCTGCCCGTGTGCAGACTGTGGACAGGGAAACCAATCCACTATACTACGATCTCATCAGCGAGGTGGAAAAGCGGACAGGTGTGCCCATAGTCATCAATACTTCCTTCAACCTGCGCGGAGAACCGATCGTGTGTCGCCTGGAAGAAGCCTATACCTGCCTCATGCGGACCCATATGGACTATCTCGTACTTGGCAATTACATCATCGATAAGAAGGAACAGACCGAGTTGCAGGACGATATCGATTGGAAGAAGGAATTCGAGCTCGATTGACGATGGGGAACATCTCTAGCCCGGCACCGCATACAAAGCTGTGCCGGGCGCACCAATAACCTGGTAAGCTGACAGAGAACATTTATTTATGACGCAGTCAGAAATCAAAGAAGCAAGCGAAACTCAGACTACGCCTGTCCTCTCCCCATCCGAGCGGCTCCTGGCCCGTTTTTCAAGGGTTACCAGCGGTGGAAAGATCATTCCGGAGTTTGAAGGCGTTCGCACGTACGGTATTTTCATGGTCATCCTGATCCATATGGCTATCAATCTGAACATCAAGTATTCAGAGACATATCCATTCCCGGATACGGATTCTTTGTTGTCGGCTTTCTTCCAGATCAGTTGGCATGCGGTTGAACTTTTCTTCTTGATTAGCGGGTTTATTCTTGCCTGTCCGTTCATTGCATCTGTACAGAAGGGCCGTCCCATCAAGCTGCGTAACTATTACATCCGTCGGCTCACGCGGATTGAACCTCCTTACCTAGTCTGTCTTGTGCTTGTCTTCATTCTCATGGTGCTCGGCAACAGAGGTACCATTTCGGAGCTTCTGCCTCATCTCGGGGCGAGTCTTCTCTACATGCACAACTTGACGTTCAGCGAACACAGCCTGATAAACAACGTGGCGTGGTCGCTCGAAGTTGAGGTCCAGTTCTACCTCCTTGTGCCGCTATTTGCTCTGATGTTTCGGATAAAGAATGTGACAATACGACGTGGTTTAATGTTGGCCATCGCTATTGTAGCCAACACCTATTCCTGGTTGAACATTGCGGAGGGTGATCGGCTTTACCTCTCCATTGTCCGGTTCCTGCATTTCTTCATGATGGGTTTTCTGCTGGCCGACATTTATCTGAACGACTGGAAGACCAAGCTTGAGAGGCACTGGAAATGGGATATTGTCACATTTGTTGGCTGGCCAGTGATGATTGTGATCTGGATTACTCCAGAGTGGTCGGATGCCATCTCCACAGCGGGAAAGGCTCCCGTCCTCGATATATTCGGCTATCCTGTTTTCATGTTTCTTTTCTATTACTGTGGCGTCCTTCGCGGTGTACTAACGAGCAAGATTCTGAGTAATGTTTGGGTGACGACCATTGGCGGCATGTCGTACACGCTCTATCTTTTTCACAATAAAATCATCAGCATCATGATTGAGTACACCGGCGGGTTCGTCCCCACCACCGAGTACTTCCTCAATCTTGTTTTTCAAATTGTGTTGGTCGTACCAGTAATCCTGGTATTTTCAGCGATCTACTTTTTGCTCGTAGAGAGACCTTGTATGCGCCAGAACTGGCCACAGACTTTATGGGACTTTGTAACGTTCAGGACGTCGGCAAGTAAGGAAAAAGACCTTAGTAAATCCGTTTCCGTAACCAACCAGGTGTAAGTCAAAAGGAGAACAGCTATGATAAACGCAAGCCCGCAGGAAGTCAGGAAATTCGGCATTACCTTTGCCATCTTGACGGCCCTAATAGCAGGATACGCGATCTACAGGGAGTCCGATCTGTGGATGTGGTTCACGGGAGGATCGGCGTTCTTTCTGGTAACCGGTCTCTTCATTCGTCCCGTATTGAAACCGTTGTTCATAGGGTGGATGACCTTCGCCCACGCCCTGGCCTGGTTCAACACTAGACTTATCATGGGGGTCAGCTTCTTCGTTCTTTTCACGCCAATCGGTCTCGTAATGCGCCTTTTCGGCAAAGACTTTCTGAACGTTCGTATCGAAAAGGAATCACCGTCGTACTGGTCTCGGCGTACCCCTGAGACGCTTGAACTCAAGAGGTACGAGCAGTTGTTCTAAATAGGAATTCTGTAGGTAAAACATTCACGTCAAGGATCATTTTAGTAACATACAATCTTAACCTAAGGAGAATGACATGTCGAGATTTGGAATCGTATTTGAGCTG
>JABIQT010000257.1 GCA_018667995.1 Candidatus Latescibacterota bacterium | reverse complement strand
TTTTCCCGGCCCCCCAGAATCTGTCGACAATTCTTTGTGCCACACTAACAACGGGGAAACGCTCTCGAGCGCCTCTACACTTCCAACACCCGTATTTGACGGAAATGCAGTGCATGCATAGCCATCCATTCTTGAGTTCGCCCCGAGGCCGCCAGCCGCAAACAGCGCCTGATTGAAGACATTCCCTTTGCGGTCGATACCACCATAGACCGACCTCAGTGTCGGTGTGCTTCCGGATTCGGCACAGACCCGTTCTGGTGCGATTTGAGCAAGGCAACGATAGATCACCCCGTATAACAAATGTCCCGTTAACTGTCGCGCGGCGACAGGTGCTGGAAACTTGGGGTTGAGGATTGAACCCTCAGGTGCCTGAACCGTTATAGGCTGGAATGAACCTTCATTTCTCGGGCTGTCCGGATCCAAAGCACACTTGATGGGATACGTTGCATACGCATAGGTATACTTCATCACTGAGTTGATCCCGCTCGCAACCTCTGGCGACGTCCCTTCAAAATCAATTCCCAGATCGGAACCTTTGATTGTAACGCGGCAATTGATATGGGTTTCTCTTTCATCAACACCATCGGCGTCCAAAGAAGACGTCCAACTGCCATCAGGCAGTGCAGAGATTGCTTCGCGCATTGCTGCTTCTGCACGACTTCGCAACGCGGCGGACAACTCTGTCAGATTCGGCAAACCAGTATTCTCAAGGAATTCAATTAGGCCATTCTGGCAGATTCTTTGGGCAGCGACCTGCGCATAAATATCACCGATCACCTGATCGGATACGCGGACATTCGAACGAATGAACTGGCCGACAATGTTGTTCTCTTTACCTTCCTCAATAAACTTCACAGGCATGATACGAAGACCTTCTTCGTAGAGCTCCCGAGCGTCACTCGCCCATCCGACACCACCTATATCAGGGAGATGCGCAATAGAACCGGAAAACCCAACCAATTTGTCGCGATAAAAGACCGGAGACGCCATTGTGATATCCGGAAGGTGCCCCGAACCAAACCAGGGATCATTAGTAATTAAACAGTCTCCGGGTTTCCACTCGTCTTTCGGGATGTAGTCGAACATCGCCTTAATAGTACTGGGTACAACACCGACGAACGATGGAATACCACCCGAGTTTTCAGCGAGACAATTGCAATCTGCGTCGAGAAGGACCGTAGTGAAATCGTTTGACTCGCGGACAAGTGTCGAAAACGCTGTCCGCAGTAATGTGGCGGCTGACTCGTCGGCAATCGAAATCAGACGCGACCACATAATTTCGAGTGACACCGGATCAAATGAATTAGGTTGTTCAATAGTTGTCACGTGATTGCCTGATTTCACTTGGTAAAGGCAAGAGAGCATGCTTAAACGACCAAAATATTAAATGGATGCATATTTCTGTTCAATGATAATCATGTTGCGAACCACAGAAGTCCCTTATGTCTATTCCAGTTCTCCACTGCATAGCGATGCAGGAGATCATCAACTGTCATTGTAGCCAGAGTGTTAAATTGAGATGTGATTTCACCTCCATCCAAATCACGTTCCAGCTTTCTGGACCAGGCTTCTGCATTTGCCTCATTGACACAAAATTATCGTATCAAGATTCTATGAGATGATGGACTTAAGCCTGCCACACCCCTCCCACTCATGGAAGGTTCTTGGAAGTTTTATAAAATGGATGGGCCGATACAGCGGGACCCAGATTATGGATTCCGTAGAACAGTCTTAAATGAAGGAACCGGAACCTATAAAGACGACAACAAAGTCTCTGATTAGATGAAAACCCTCCTCACCATATCCACACTCGTATTCACCGTGAAGTTCTAATCCACCAGTTTTGGTGATTGGACGAAGATAGGAAAAGATGACATTGGAAACACCTTTTATATAGATTTTGAGAGAATCACAGAGCAAGGTGGTTATGTTTATTTGTGGGTCTTAAGTGACTTCTTAAAACCAAACCTTTGGGAAAATTTGTCTGCAAAATTTCATATGAAATCAGATGGTCGACCCGATTTGGTCCGCTGCTGGGGGTGCTTCAGACCAGAATCACGCCACCTGAAAACGGGGGAAAATGACCCAAAGCGAACGGATTTCTAGCGAACCATACACGCCATCAAATAAGATCGTAGAAACATTCCGGATGACGCCGGAACATAGGTTTCAGGTCCGCCCTTCACGATGCACTTCGATTGCCGGCGCATCCGCATTTCTAACGTCTGGCTATGAATGGTTTGGACTCGGTCGTGAATTTGGTAATCGGGCCGGAGTGACATTTAACACCCTTGTTTCGAACATGGATTATTGCACCGAACGGGTGATCAGAGTTGTGAGAGTTGCATAATTATGAAAGGCACGGTTTTGACTGTCAGCACGAGCAGCGATCACAGCTTCACTAAGGAAGTCCAGGACAGTATTCGCCTCCTGGCGGGACTTGGGGTAGAAGGCGATGCCCACTCGGGCGCTACGGTGAAACATCGTTCCCGGGTCAAACGGGATCCCAGTCAACCCAACCTGCGGCAAATCCATCTCATCCACGGTGAATTGTTTGACGAACTAACGGATAAGGGCTTCGAACTCTTCCCCGGAGCCATCGGAGAGAATATCCTGACCCAAGGCCTTCCACTTTTAGATCTGCCCACGCAAACCAAGTTGCACATCGGTGAAACGGCGGTCGTTGAGATTTCTGGATCACGTAACCCTTGCTGGCAGCTTGACGAATTTCAGTCCGGCCTCATGAAGGCGATGCTCGAACGGGACACGGACGGGCGTCTCATACGCAAGTCGGGCGTTATGGGAATAATCTGCGAAGGGGGCGACGTTCGAGCCGGAGACGTCATTGAAGCGGCGTTGCCGCCGAAGCCACACAAGCCTCTCGAGCCCGTGTAATCGATCCATGGAATTTCAAGTCAGTTCTAAAATTTGGTCGTAAAGCGATTGCGGAATGGTTATACCTTCTGTCCGCGTTTTTTTGCGATTGGCCAGACGCCGATCCCCCGGAAGGCGGGTGCCGTCCTGGCTGAGCAATTCCTCAAACAATGCCTCGGAATGATCTAGCCATCCTTCGGCATTGCCAAAGCGCCCGGGGTCGAAGGCGACAACGAGGCTTGCGACGCACAGCCCGAGCACCGCGGGAATGCCGGCGTAGCCAACAGCACTCACAGTATGGAAGAAGCGTCCCCGTCCTCCGGCGAGGGTTGCGCCCAGCCACAGGAGCAGGGCCCAGCCCATCCACACGGCGATCTGCAGCACGACGAAGGCGAGGAACATCATCAGCGGCACGGCAAGAAGAAGAATCGTCGACAGCGCCCCGGGTATACCCACGAGGGCTCCCCACAGTTGACCCGGATACTGGTTCACAGCGGCGGCACTTCCGAGTGCCGCCGACAGCAGAGCCAGAGCTGCCGGTACCGTCCATTCTGGATCGCGCGTCAGATGTGCGAAGGTGGTCCACGGGGCGGCCAATGCGCCGCCGATCAAGGACAGTCGCGTGCGCATGGGCCATACGGCCCCAAGACAGACGGCACCGAACAGACCAAGAGTGACGGCAAAGGGCCAGACCGGCAGGGTGGACCCGGCGCGGTGCAGGACGGCGATGAGCACCTGTGTGCTGTCGCCAGCAGCCAGGTTCAGAGTCTGTACATCGCCCGACTCGGGCACCTCCAACGTGACGCTGCCAGCCGGGCTCCACAGGTCGAAAATGCCGTCCGGACCTGTCATCGCCGATCCCCAGCCTGCCCCCAAC
>JABIQT010000258.1 GCA_018667995.1 Candidatus Latescibacterota bacterium | reverse complement strand
TGCGCTGACCTGAATGGCCACCAGTAGGCACGCGAGCGCCAATCCCAGGCCGCCGATTTTTGATGTTGAATTTGAAAATGGTAAAGTAAGACTGTTCATGGCTCTTCTCCTAGGCGGACAACCGGCATGTGACGGCTAACCCATTAATACGGTAGGCATGGTCGATCGAAACTTATCCCTGCGGAATGTCCAAAATTCAGATGATTACGATAATATATACAGAATATGCATTGTCAGAAACCCCTATTTCGGGGCCCTGTAACCGGGAGTATAGGTCACATTTTCTCGCGAGAAATCTAACCGCTGTACGATCTTCAAGTGGGTTAATAATGCACATAACTTCGTCTCACTACCATGACAGCGGTCACATTTATCCATTTTTGTATCACAAAACAGACAGCCCGTGAGGATCATCCCACGGGCTGTCTGTTTTGTGTAGAATATTGCAGCATCTTTGTGTACACACCAATTATCTAATTACGTCTGTCCACCCTGTTGGACTCGATTGCCAGGGACGACTGATGTAATCGAAGGTAGTGAAGACCAACATTACAATCAACCAGAAGATCCCGATCACCATGGCCAGCTTGATCTGGGCAGGACTGAATTTCAAATGCATGAAGTAAAGTATCACCAGAGTTGCCTTTACAATGGCGATAGCGATAGCCACCGCAAAATTGTAGAACCCTAGATCAAACGTAGCCACCCATACAGTTGCGCCCGTGAGTACCATCAGTGCCAGAAAAATGCTTATATACATTGCTGGGGAGGCAATATGATGTTCTGCGTGTGCTGACATAGTTATCCCTGCTGTTTGGTGACCGTTATACAGTTTATCTCAAGAGTGACTATCAATGTTCTGCGAGCCCGCCGATCAAATACAACAACGGGAACAGGAAGATCCAGATCAGATCCACAAAATGCCAGTACAATCCGAAATTCTCTATGGGGGAGTAATAGCCAGGATCGAATACATTCTGGTTAACTCGAATGAGCAGCCAGATCAGCAGCGCAATGCCAATAATCATATGCAGCGCATGCATTCCTGTCATCCCGAAGTAAAAGCCATAGAAAAGCTCAGCGCTTCCCGCAGCGCCACCGAAAGCCGCTTCGTCCCACTGGAACCCCATACCCGGAATCAGGTTGTCTTCAAATTTGTGCGAATACTCGATGTACTTGACACCAAGAAAAGCGAATCCCAGAATAAGGGTAAGGATCAGAAAAAGCTGAATATGGCCTTTATTGCCTAGCTGGGCGGCACGAACAGCGAAGGCCATGGTTATGCTGCTTGTTATCAAAACCACGGTATTGAAACCACCCCAGAATACATCCAGGTGGTGGCTACCCGCCACGAACGACTCAAAATGCATGTTCCTGTAAATCGTATAGCCCAGAAAGAACCCGCCGAAGAACATAATCTCGGTCAGCAGGAACAGCCACATACCCATATTGGCCGCATCATTTTGCTGAGTCATATCATCGAATTGATGATTATGTTTCGGATGATGGGCATGATGTTCGTCGTGCGGATGTGCATCCTCTGGCACGACCACGCTCGCATCGGCAGACACGGTGATACTCCTTCTTTTCTTGCCTCATCATGTGAGACGGGTGAATCAGCAACGGCAACAACGGATATACGACTCGCCTGTAAATCTGCTGATCTTAATGCTCTACTTCAGCTTCCTCAAGAGTCTTCTGATCCTCAGACCCCTTCACCTTGAAATTCATGGTGTGATAGGAGTACGCATCTTCCGTTATTATAGGTGTTTCATCAAAATTGTGGGCAGGCGGCGGAGACGTCATCTGCCATTCCAAACCATATGCCTGCCACGGGTTGCTACCTGCCACCTTACCGTACTTCAGGGACCAGATGAGATAAATCACTGGTATCACCAATGCGATCGCTAAAACCGATGCTCCAGCAGTAGACATCACATTGAGTATTTGGAAGTCAGGCGGGTAAACGTGGTACCTTCGGGGCATTCCGAGGTAACCCAGAATGAACTGAGGGAAGAAAGTCAGATTGAAACCGATGAAAACCAGGAGAGCCGCGAGTCGCGCCCACCCTTCCGGGTACATTCGTCCGGTTGCTTTGGGCCACCAGAAGTGCACCGCACCTAAAAAGGCAGTGAGGGCCCCACCCACCATTACGTAGTGAAAGTGTGCCACCACAAAGTAGGTATCATGCATGTGTATATCAAGAGCCAGGATAGCCAGGATAACTCCTGTGAGCCCTCCCACGGAGAAGAGTCCGATAAATGCCATGGCATAGAGCATTGGCGTATCAAACGAGATGGATCCGCGGTACATAGTCGCTGTCCAGTTGAAGACCTTGATGGCCGAGGGCGCAGCTACCATCATCGTAATGAAGGAAAATACCATCCCCGCATAGATCGCCTGGCCGGCGATAAACAGATGATGTCCCCATACAAAAAACCCGAGCACGGCAATGGCTACACTGGATAGCGCGATAAATTCATAGCCAAAAATCCGTTTTCGTGAGAAGCAGGCTATGATTTCGGACATGACTCCCATTCCTGGCAGAATCATGATGTAAACAGCAGGGTGGGAATAGAACCAGAACAGATGTTGGAAGAGTACCGGATCACCACCGAGAGCCGGGTCAAAAATCCCTATGTGTAACGTCCGCTCTAACATGAGCAATACCAAAGTTATAGCTATAACCGGCGTTCCTAATACCATTATCAGACTAGTGGCGTACATCCCCCAAACGAAGAGTGGCATTTTGAACCACGTCATCCCCGGAGCCCGCATCTTGTGGATTGTGACCATAAAATTAACGCCCGTCAGTATGGACGAGAAACCCACAAGAAACGCAGCCATAGCCACGATAGTCACGTTGCCATTCGAATACGTACTGCTGTATGGCGTGTAAAATGTCCAACCAGTATCCACGCCTCCCATCATGGTGACGACAACTCCCAGAATGCCTGCCGCAATAAAGAGATACCAGCTGGCAAGATTCAGTTTGGGGAAAGCCACGTCCTTGGCGCCTATCATGATAGGCATTATGAAATTTCCGAAGACGGCCGGAATGGATGGAATCAGAAAGAAGAAAATCATCACAACGCCGTGCATGGTAAAGGCCGTATTGTAGGTATCGGCCTCCATGAAATCAGCACCCGGCGTCATGAGTTCCAAGCGAATCATTCCAGCGTTGATCCCGCCAATCAGAAAGAAGAACGATATCGTGAGGAGATAAAGTATACCCACGCGTTTATGGTCCATGGTGAGAAGCCACGACTTTACAGTGTGCACGTGATTCAGGAAGTGCACAGCGGGCATCTCGTCTTCGGACACAGTCTCTTGTGCCACAGCACTCATTCGCTAATCCCCTCTATCAATTGTTATTCCTGCGTCGTTCCCTGCAGTGACTTAATGTAGGCAATAATATTCAGCAAATTCGCTTCGGTGATTTGTCCCTGATACGTGGGCATGATAGCAGAATAGCCCTGTACGATTCTTGCCCTGGGCTGGAGCACGGATTCACGAATGTACTCCTCATTCATCGTCAGACGATCACCGCCTGCCAGTCGAACTTCCTCACCGAACACCCCGGTCAGTGACGGGCCCCTTGCATTCGCTACTTCGCCATGGCAGGTAATACAGTTGAGCTCCGAAAACAACCGAAGCCCGGCTTCCTCTGGTGTCTCGTCGGCCGCTCCTCCGGCAAGCCAATCCTCGTACTCGCTATCCTCAAGAACTACGATACGCCCCGTCATACGCGAGTGTTCGGTACCGCAGAATTCTGCACAGAACAGGTAGAACTCACCAGTCATCGTGGCTTCAAAGGTCATGGTAGTATAGGTTCCGGGAATCACATCGTTCTTCACTCTAAATTCCGGGATGAAAAAATCATGTATTACATCTTCGGATGCCATCGTCAATTTTATGGGGCGTCCGATCGGCATGTGCAGCTCATTGATTTCACGCTGTCCAGTAGGATGCTGTATATGCCACATCCACTGCTTGCCGACCACATTTATCTCGAGAGCACCATCGGGCACCTGATACACCTTGAAAAAGAGCCACGCTCCCCATCCGAACATGATCATCATGAGGGCTAAGGGAATCACAGACCAGGCAATCTCCATTGGCAGATTGCCATGAATCAACGCCGGACGCTCATCGTCGGAACGTCTGCGGTATTTTACAGCAAAAGCGTATACCAGCACCGAGATCAGTACGAAGAAGAACGTACAGACAATTACGACAAAGAAGTATAGCAAGTCGAGTTCGGGTGCAAAGGTTGATGCCTGGTCCGGATGTAGTTGAAATCCCTTGTTCATATCGCCTCTCGTATTTCCTCATCAGTGCGGTTTACTGGCTACCCAGGTAAACCATTAGCTGTGCCTAAACAGACTGGGGCGGAGTTGGTGCTGCCTTTTTCTTGCGGTCACGGCGAATCATCACAAACATGAATGTTCCCATCAACGCCACAGTCGCAAGTCCGCTTACTCGCAGAACGTTCATAATCACAACGCCGTATTTTCCGGTCTGTGGGTCGTAATGAAAGCAATACAACATGACCTGATCATACACGCTGCCCAGTTTTTCATCTGAGGCTTCAATCAACGCCAGACGGATGTCATTCGTCGGATACTCTATCCCGAAGAAATAATGGGATACGACCCCCTTCGGTGTCGTCACCATGATGGCACTTCCATGGGCAAATTGCTCCGCCGCATCATCATAGGTATATCGAAAGCCGACAGCCTCTGTTACTGCTTCAATAGATTCAGCATCCCCTGTGAGAAAATGCCACCCGTCCGATGCATTATCCCTGTTGTAACTGGTTACGTACTGGTATTTCTTTTCGGAGGCGAGAGCGGGCGTTTCCCTCGGGTCAAAACTAATCGATATCATATCGAAGTCATCCCCCACGCTAAATTCCAGTGGGCGCAGACTCCGGTTTAACCCGTTCAAGACTTCAGTACATAACATCGGGCACTCAAAATAGACGAGTGAAAGGATGATTGGCTTACCGCGGTATAGTTGGGCAAGAGTTACATCGTTCCCGTCTTCATCGCGGAACGTCAAATCTAGCGGTAGCTGCTCACCAATGTTCTGCGATATGCCCACGTCATTCAAGATGGCCAATGACGCGTTTGCTTCCATGGCAGCAGATCCTGCCGACGAACCCGTCCAACCGCCCCGGGGTGCTTCCCCGCCAAAGCCGCCTCCCTGCCCATTTGCCATACCTGGGAGCACGGATGCTAGGCATATCAGCAATACCCACGACATCGCTCGGGGTATGGTACATCTAATAACGTGAAAGTAGACTGGTATGGACAAACGTACAACCCCTATTCGGTCGATGACCGGGTGGGAAAAACTTGTTCCTTGCGCTCCAACGATAGATCAATGGCCCGGTCTATGGGCAAACGTACGATATCGGCCGTCCGAAATACCCAGCCATAATTCTCCAGTACTTCCTTCTCTGCCGCTCTCATCTTCATCAGGTCATCCTCTGGGATAACCTGGAGCCTGGGGGCAGGAGGCAGTTGACTGGTTTCCGCCAACGGATCCGAAGCCGCGAACTGGGCGGACTGGTAATCTTCCAGGACCACAAACATGCCCCACATTAGCAGCATGGAAATAATGGCCATCAATGCAAGGCCAATCCCAAACTTGACAGTCAGCCCTATGTTCGTTTCCTGCAGCTCGTGGCCGCGTTCTAATGCCTCGGGATCTACGGGCTCTTGTGCATGATCATTCATAGCTGAAACCTATACCTCTACGTGGTGGACCGGATCTTTAAGTGGCCTCGACGTATTCTGCGAATCGGGGATCTTTCTGCGGGATAATCGGCCTGGATTTCAGACGCATCAGAAATACGGCAAACCAGATGCCCCCTATACCAAGGGGCAGTGCTATGTTAAGAAGACCTATGTGTACGCCATGCTGTGAGAAATTGGGCATTATGTGCCAGAACAAGTCTGCAAAGTGCATGACAAGGATAAGAACGGCCACACGGACCAGCCGCTTGGGATTCTTCTTCCTCGGGATGGATAGCAGCAGGCAGAAGGGCACCACAAATCTGAGCAGGATGAGACAAAAACTATATATCTCCCAACCACCGGTTGACCTGTGAATGTACCACGGCGTCTCCTCCGGTAGATTAGCAGCCCATATGATCAGAAATTGGGACAACATCATGTAAAACCAAAGTAACATGAATGCCAGCTCAATTTTGCCCCATTCGTAAAACCTGCCGGCATTGGCAAAGCGGGACAGCGGTTCATGCTTATGCAGATAATTCATCATGATAATGGCGAAGGCCATGGTCGCTCCCCCGGCGCTCACGATCATCATCACACCGTATAGGGTAGAGAACCAATGGGGATCCAGCGACATAAGCCAATCGAACGATGCAAAAGTGACGGTGAGTGCGAACAACGGCATCCCAGGTCCGCTCAATGCCTGCAATCGGTCCGACAGGGCAGGATCACCGCTCTCATCTTGGGCATTGGACCATTTTATGAGATAACTCGACACACCGATCCAGATGGCAAAATAGATGACAGCGCGGACCACGAAGAAACCGTAATTGAGATACGCCTCTTTGTGCTGCAGAAGGGGATCATCCGCGGCTTCAGGTCGCGCCCAGGGGTACAAGTCCTGCATACCCAGCAATAGTATCGGAAGAAAGAGAACAAAGAGAAGCGGGAATGTACTCATGCCCGATTCAAAAACACGCTGAAGTACGAATCCCCATCGCCCGGTGACCAGGTGGTGCAACATGCACAGGCCCCAACAGGAGAGAGCAATCCCTGTCCAAAAGAAAAACCCGATTAGATAGGATTGAAAGAATTCAGCCTGCTGCCCCATAGTAAATGCCGCAGCAGCCGATCCGGCCACTATTACCAGCCCTAAAATCAGAGAGACTTTCTGCAGTTGATCGAGTTGAGGACGTAGCGTCTCGGTTGTCGTTGTCATTGTTCTCCCATTATCAATCGCTGTCGCTGGGCCGCGGGGACGTCCTCGATACTTGCGTTCTGGCTCATCTGCAGCACACGAATATAAGCTGCGATAGCCCAGCGGTCTCGTACAGAAATACGTTCGGAATAACTGTACATGGATCCGAATCCATTGGTCATTACATCAAAGAAGTGTCCAACTGGCATATCGCGCATTTGCTGACTATGGTATGTGGCGGGCTGTTTCATGCTGCTTCCACCACGTTGGGCAATCATTCCGTTGCCGTCACCAATACTGCTGTGACAGGGGGCACAATAGATACCAAATCGTTCCTGGCCCCGCTCTAACACTTCCCGAGTAACTTCAAAGGGAAACGTGGTTGCCAGTTCACCGTTGACTTTGCCGGTATACAGATGATCGTCAGCCCGGAGATTACCGCGGGCAATGGTTCCCTCGACTGGATTTCTGGCCGTCCGTTTGTCGTCGAAGAAACTGCTCACCTCGTAGGGCTCGTATTTTGGCTGGTCATGCATATCCTGCCGACACGCCGCTAACGTGGTGACGCAAATGAGGCACAGGAGCCCCAGGCTGGTGAGTTGGTACTGGTTACTCTTCAACTTCAGATACCTCATGCGGGTTCAGGTTCTCCAGAAATTGTTTAGTTTCAGTAATCTCAAATTTGGGATCGTCAGATTCAATGCAGAGAAAAAACCGATCCTGTGAGGCATACTTAAATCGTTCTACATTGAATACTGGATGGTGAGGTCTGGGAAGGCCGTTCATGGTGAGCATGCCCACGATCGCCGATAGTGCCGCGAACAGAATCGTGCATTCAAACATCACGGGAACGAAAGCAGGCCAACTGTTGAATGGCCGTCCGCCCACGTTAATGGGATAGTGAATCACGGAAGCATAATACTGCATGAAAAAGCCCACAATACATCCGAAGATTCCACCTATAAGTATAACGAGAGCGACCTTGTTCTTGTGCAGATGCAGAATATCCATCAACTCTTCGAGAGGATACGGAGTGTATGTCTCCATCTTCTTATATCCGGCGTCTACTGCCTGCTGGGTCGCACTGATGATGGCTTCTTCATCTTCAAATTCAGCCATGATACCGTGCAGTTGCGGTTCAGCGCTCGAACCGTTTCCGTGACTCATTTTGCTACTCCGCCTTTTTGGATCTTGGTAGGATCATTTTCATTTCAGACATGGGAATGATCGGTAGAAACCTGATGAAGAGGAACATCATCATGATAAAGAAACCGATCGTACCAATGTACAGCGACCAGTCCCAAACGGTGCCAGAGTACACGTCCCATGAAGAGGGAAGGTAATCACGTGCCAAACTGGTCACGACGATCACGAATCGCTCAAGCCACATACCAACGCCAACAATAAGCGATAGGAACCAGAGGAATATCGGGCTTCTCCGGAGTTTCTTGAACCATAGGAATTGAATACTGAAGGCATTGCAGAAAAGGAGCATCCAATATGACCACCAATAGGGTCCCGACCACATCCGATTCCACATCATGAATCCCTCATAGGGACTCGCACTGTACCAGGAGATGAAAGCTTCCATGGCATATCCATAGATCACAATGTAGCCCGTCGCCAACGTCACCTTAGCCATATTCTCAAGATGACGTATGGTAATCAAGCCCTCCAGTCCATAGTATTTCCTGACTGGAATCGTACAAGTTAATACCATAGCAAATCCTGCATATACAGCTCCGGCAACAAAGTATGGCGGGAACACGGTGGTATGCCATCCCGGCACAAGGGAGACTGCAAAGTCAAAACTCACTACGGAATGCACCGAGAGTACAAGCGGGGTTGAAAGTCCAGCAAGGATGAGGTAGGCCTTCTCGTATCGGGCCCAGTGTGAAGTGGCGCCTCGCCATCCCATAGACAGCAGACCAAAGAGCTGGCGCAGGTAGGGGTTGGTCGCGCGATCGCGCAGCGTACCGAGATCCGGAATCATTCCCATGTACCAGAATATCAGGGATACGGTAAAATAGGTAGATACTGCAAATACATCCCAAACAAGTGGACTGCGCCACTGGGGCCACAATGCCATCGTATTAGGAAGCGGCATCAACCAGTACGCCAACCACGGACGTCCCACATGAAGCAGCGGAAACATTCCGGCACACATTACAGCAAAAATGGTCATGGCCTCGGCGAATCTGTTGATAGAATTCCGCCAGGACTGCTGCATGAGATGAAGAATTGCCGATATCAACGTACCAGCATGGCCAATACCAATCCACCAGACGAAGTTAATTATGGCAAATCCCCAGCCTACTGGAACATTAAGCCCCCAAATACCCGTACCTATTAGTACGAGATACGTAACAGATACCAGGAGGATTAAGCCACCGAATGCACCGATGGCGACCCCAGCAAACCAGGAGAGTTCGGTATCTTTCCGAAGTACAAGATTAGAGATTTTTTCCGTGACCGTCGTATTATCGTATTCAGGGCCCACTACACCGGGTCCCGTATACTCCTGACCACCTTGGATCGTTCGAACTTGTTGCGACAAGGTACAACTCCCTCTACGATTTTAGAATCTGCAGGGCCTACATGTCCCAAATAGACATGTCTTACGTAGTCAAACTACTTAACTAAGCTTCAAGCGTCGGATTAGGATTGCGAATCCGACCAAGATATGTGGTGCGCGGCTTGGTACCGATATCAGCCAACATTCCATAATTCAGATCACTGGCTTTCAATCTCGACACCTTGCTGCTTCGATCTTTGGTATTGCCGAAAGTTATGGCCTGCGTCGGGCACGCCTGCTGACACGCTGTGATCACATCGCCATCTTTGACTGGAAGATCAGAGATCTTGGAGCTGATGCGTGCGGCGCTGATTCGCTGAGTGCAGTAAGTGCATTTCTCCATCACGCCACGACTTCTCACGGTCACGTCAGGATTGTAAGCCATCTGCCGCACGGGTTCCTGTGACAGATTGAATTCATTTTCTATGTACAGATAGAAATTGAAACGTCGAACCTTGTAAGGACAGTTATTGGAGCAGTATCTGGTACCGACACACCGGTTGTATACCATGTCGTTCAGACCTTCTTTGGTATGCACGGTCGCGCCGACGGGACAGACGAGCTCACAAGGGGCGTCTTCACATTGCATGCAAGGGACCGGTTGATTAAAAGTACGAGGATCATCGAGATCATTCCCAGCATAGTACCTGTCGAGACGTATCCAGTGCATCTCCCGGCCGTTGCCGACTTCGTCCTTGCCCACCACTGAGATGTTATTCTCTGCCTGACAAGCGATGGTACAAGTATTGCAGCCATTACATTTGTTTAGATCAATGACCATGCCCCAAGCATTCGGTCCGCCGTAAACGTGGTCATCGGGATACATCGATAATTCGGCAGCAGGGTCATGTCCCATGTCATGGATTACATCATGGTCGCCCTGATACTCCGCAAGATCTGATTCGCGTACCAGATGCCGTTCCTGCTGCATCTGCCCCAAGCCCTCAAGGTCGACTACGTGATGATCCTGCGTACTGTATAGATCGTATGTCTCGCCTGTCTTACTGACCTGCGCCCCTGTACCAAACCAGGAATTCGAAGGATTGCGAAGCGCGTAGGCATTAAAACCGATTCCCGTGGCTATTCTACCGCCGCTGCTTCGGCCATAGCCCAAGTGTAGCGTCGTGGTGTTTCTGGCATGGCCTGGTAGAATCCAAACGGGCGCCTGGATCGTATTACCACCGAATGTAATTTCCAGCACATCGCCGTTTGAGACGTCCAACTGTTCGGCGGTACTCGGAGCCAGCAGCGCCGCATTGTCCCAGGTCAACTTTGTGAGCGGCTTGGGTAATTCCTGCAACCACCCGCTATTGGCGTGGCGACCGTCCCAGACGGTTGGATCTGCGGCGAATATGACTTCCATATCGTCGGAAACATTGGGCGTCTGGCCGAATTCGGCAACGGACTGTATCCGCAGGTTTACCGCAAGGAGGCGACTATCCCGAACAAAACCGTTATGGATGGAGTTCTGCCAGTAGGCTTCAAATTCACCGGAAACGGCCCCACTGTTCTCCCAGTATTCACGAACCAGATCGTAACTCTTCTTCCCAGCCTGACCTGCAATGACAGACAACAACTCAGTATCAGTTTTCCCACCATAGAGTGGTGCGATCATTGGTTGGATGGTCGTTACGGTACCATCATAAGCCCGGGCATCTCCCCATGATTCAAGGGCATGTGCCTGCGGAATATGCCAATGACACTGTTCGCCGGTTTCATCACGGTACAAGCCCTGATGAATCCGAAGCGCTACTTTGTTCATCTGCGTCCGGAAATCCAGTCCCGCTGGAGAGGAGTACACTGGATTTGCATCGATTACGAATAGGAGATCGACCTTTTCATCAGCCATATCCTGAACAAGATCACGAAGCGATGAAGTCTGGTTGACCGGACTGGCTTCGATAGATCGCGTGTACTCTATTGTATTGCCGACGTTGCCAAGGGCTTCGTTCATGGCATGAGCGAGTGCATGCACCACAGGAGGCTGATTGTCGCCTACGACGATCAGACCGCTACCATTCTGGGACTGCAGATCGGCTACTATTGCCGATACCCATTGTGCCACCGACGCATCAGAAGAAGTTGCGCCAGGACTTACCTGCAGGCCGAGACCGGCGGCTACCGAGCGAGCTATAGATTCAATGTCACTGGCACGTTGCGGCAGTCGGTGATCAGCGATACTGCCAGTGGCCGTGGGCGTGCTCTCAATCTGATACAGGCGATTCATGTCCATATCGCCTTCGCCAACGTTCCGTCGCGAAGCAAAATCACGGGCATATCGAACGGCACCAGGGCCAGAAGCCAGAAAATCGGAATCCAGCGACAGGATTACATTTGCCTTCTCAACCATATATCGGACAGTGGCATCGCGGCCGAAGGCGAGACGTGTTCCTTCCCGGACGTTGTCACGGTGTATCGGATCATACTGGTGCCACTTTGCCTGTGGGTATGCCGCCAAAATACTATTAATCTGTGCTGCTGCCGTTGGCGAAGTAACGGTCTCCGTAAGAATGCGCAGCCCGGCCCCTTGCTTTCCTGATTGCTCACCAAGTGCAACGGATATCTCATTGATGAACACATCCCATGTACTGATTCGGCCACGCCTGATCACCGCCTGTGACCTGTCTGGATCATATAGAGACAGAATAGAGGCTTGGGCAAATACATCAGTTGCACCGAGACTGCCAGGGTGGTCAGGATTGCCCTCGATCTTTGTCGGGCGGGCCATGTGACTTTCGACGAGTATTCCTGAGGCGACACCGCCCATGCAGTGTGCACTCGCGTAAAAGAGGGGTTTGTTGCCTGGAATAATCTCTTCGGGTCGCTTTACGTACGGTAGGATTTTCTCGGTAGGTTGTTTTGTACAAGCGGATGCGCCAGCCAGGGCCACGGAAGCACCCATTAGCTTTAGGAAGTTGCGGCGGCTGACCGGGTTCGCATTTACCTCTTCTATATGTTGAGGAAATTCCTTGTTCATGAACGCGTGAAAATCATCGGTATCCGACAATTCTTCAAGGCTTTGCCAGTACTTGGGGCCTCTGCTGTCTTCAAGACGTTGACGGATTGCTTCTATGTCGAGCTGTGTGCCAGTTGATTTCATAAAGTTACTCTTCCATCTCTGTACGGTTACTAACGGTGACAGATGGAGCAGTCTTCCAATTGGATTTTATTGACCTTATAGCTGCGGACAAGTTGCTCACCCAGTGCCAGCTGATCGGCGGGTGGATCGTAATCTGGTTGCGATTCGAATTTATATATATCTGCTCGGTCACGTATGTGGGCCTCAGGATTTCGATGACATTCCAGGCACCACATCATTTGGAGCGAATTCTCCTGAAACATCAGAGCCATTTCATTCACAGCACCGTGACAGGACTCGCAACCAATACCTTTATTTACATGGATACTATGATTGAAGTACACATAATCGGGTAGATCATGAACACGGACCCACTCAAGCGATTCCCCTGTGGCGTAGCTCTCCCGTACAGGCTCCAGCATTGGCGCATCAGTCCAGACCATAGAATGGCAACTCATGCAAGTCTTGGTCTGCGGCAATCCAGCAAAGTTGCTTTCTTCCACAGAGGTATGACAGTATCGACAGTCAATACCAAGCTGATTCACATGATGCCTGTGACTAAATGGTACCGGCTGTGGCCTGACATCCTGCTGTCGTGTAACGTATGATGTTGAGCCGAGGTAAAACACAGAAGAAAGAAGAGATGCGACGAGGAGGAATCCACCCACGATGCTAGCCTTAGCAACCGTATTCGCAGCGGGTGTAAAGATTTGTGGCATAGTGGTGTTTCTTCAGTTGTGGATGAAGGTGAAATGTGATAGAGTATTGACTTCCAGACGACTTATTTCGATGGACGGCTTTTGATATAATAAGGACTGATAATCTTGTCAAGGCTTTCCCTCAGAAAACCTTTAATTTGAACAGGAAAAGTATTACATTTTGTAAAGGACCAAGAGCAGGTAGAGTCGGATTGGTCTAGTGACAAAAACCTATACGGAGTTAGTAGAGCATGTCTATTCGATCGGTTATTGTAATTGGATTGGGGGGAATGGGGAGCGCAGCCCTGTATCATCTCACCAGACAGGGAGACTCGCCACTGGGAATTGAGCAATTCCAAGTGGGCCATACAAATGGCAGTTCCTCTGGACACTCGCGGATTTTCAGGTCCCTCTACGACACCCCTTACTACACTGAAATGGTCAACGAAAGCTATCCACTTTGGCGAGAGTTAGAGATGCGTTCGGGGCGTCACCTGCTCACACTGAATGGGATGATTTTTTTCGGACACAATGGCA
>JABIQT010000612.1 GCA_018667995.1 Candidatus Latescibacterota bacterium | reverse complement strand
TGACTACTACGGTATTTCCGGCGTTCGCGAAAGCCTGGAGCACTTTTAGGAGGTGTTTGATATCTTCAAAGTGCAAGCCGGTGGTTGGCTCGTCGAGTATGTACAGTGTTCTTCCGGTGCTTCTCTTGCAGAGCTCTTTCGCTAGTTTGACACGCTGGGCCTCGCCACCTGAAAGTGTGGGAGCCGGTTGGCCAAGCTTGATGTAATCGAGGCCCACATCATGAAGGGTCTGCAGCGTTCGGTATATGGAGGGTATATTTCGAAACAACTCCAGCGCCTCCTGCACATCCATATTGAGCACATCGGCTATCGACTGACCCTTGAATTTCACGTCCAGAGTCTCACGATCAAACCGGTTGCCATCACAGATGGAGCAGGTCACCCACACATCCGCCAGAAAGTCCATTTCTACACGGTTCGCTCCATTACCTTCACAGGCCTCACAACGACCACCCTTCACATTGAAACTGAAGCGACCTGGTTTGTATCCGCGGATCTTGGCCTCTGCTGTTTCGGAGAAAAGGGAGCGGATGTTGTCGAATACCTTGGTATACGTTGCCGGGTTAGACCGTGGGGTGCGCCCAATTGGTGCCTGGTCAATATCTATCACTTTATCGAGGTGTTCGCCGCCCCTGATTTCCTTATAGGATCCGGGTTCCGTCTGCGCCTTGTTGAGTGTGCGTGCCAGAGATGCAAAAAGGATGTCGTTAATAAGAGAGCTCTTTCCCGAGCCCGAAACACCAGTTATACAAGTCAACACGCCGACTGGCACCTTTGCCGTCACACTCTTGAGGTTATTCTGTGTAGCTCCAGTGATTTCTATCCACTTGCCGCCCACGTGCCGCCGTTCAGACGGCATCTCTATGGACATTGCACCACTGAGATACTGTCCAGTGATCGATTTTCGATCGACGGCTACTTTTTCGGGTCTACCTTGCGCAACAACGTGGCCGCCTTTGACACCTGCCCCTGGGCCGAAATCAACTATATGATCAGCCGACCACATGGTCTCTTCATCGTGTTCGACTACGATAACCGTGTTCCCTTGGTCACGCAGGCGACAGAGTGTGTCCAGTAGCCGCCTGTTGTCGCGGGGATGCAATCCAATGCTCGGTTCGTCCAGCACGTAGAGGACGCCAACCAAACCCCGGCCTATCTGGCTGGCTAGCCTTATCCTCTGAGCTTCGCCTCCTGAGAGTGTAGGTGCGGTCCTGTCGAGCGTCAGATAGTTTAGACCTACGTTCATGAGGAAGTCCAGGCGAGCTTGGATCTCCTTCATCGCTTCCTCTGCGATGGTGATCTCATTATCTTTCAGGGGCAATGTGTTGAAGAAGTGCTGTGCGTCCTCCACTGCCAGTCCACAGACATCGGCGATGGAGCGGCCGTCAAGGGTCACCGAAAGTGCTTCCTTCTTTACGCGGGCACCGTTGCACTCATCACAAGGACCAATGGCCATGTAGACTGCAAGTTTCGCCTTGTGGCGCTCAGATTTGAAGGTGTGGTATTTGCGTTCCAGTGTGGGGATGACTGCTTCAAATCGGTCCTTGTGAGACCACTCGCCCCCCTTGCCGTTGCGGAAGGTGAACTTCAGTCGTTTGGTGCCCAAGCCATAGAGTATGGCGTCTCGCTGCTTCTTGGTCAGTTTCTCCCAAGGCGCATCCAGCGAGAATTTCATGTGATCGGCGAGTCCTTCGAAGTAGTGTCGACGCCAAAGATTGGTGATCGTGCCGTACGGTGCGATGGCGCCTTCGTTAATGGACATCTTCGGGTCAGGTACCAGCAGCCTGGGATCCATGCGCGACATGGTGCCCAAGCCATGACACGTACCACACATGCCGTGAGGGCTGTTAAATGAGAACAGTTGCGGGCTGGGCTCCTCGTAGCTGACACCGCACTTGGAGCAGGCGAAATTGGAGCTGAACAATAGATCGTAATCCTCATCGGAATCCGGTTCACGAACCGTTACGATCATCATCCCATTTCCGAGGTTGAGGGCACTCTCAATAGCCTCTATCAGCCTCGTCTTGACACCCTCCCGTACGACTAACCTGTCTGTAACTACCTCGATATCGTGGCGCATATTCCGATCGAGTGCTGGTGCATCGGCGAGCGTTACGATCTCCCCATCGATGCGAGCCCGTAAGTAACCGTCTCTGATTAATTCCTCGAAGAGGTCGTGATACTCGCCTCGGCGGCCCTGAATTACCGGGGCTAGCGCATGGAGCCGAGATTCCTGAGGCAGCTCGAGAATGCGGTTGGCAATCTGCTCGCGTGTCTGGGCCCCGATTATGCCGCCACATTGAACGCAGTGGGGCGTGCCAACACGTGCAAATAGCACCCGCATAAAATCATACAATTCGGTGATCGTCCCGACCGTAGATCGCGGATTATGCCCTGTGGCTTTCTGCTCAATTGAGATGGCGGGCGCCAAACCGGAGATAAGATCAACATCAGGCTTCTGCATCTGACCGAGAAACTGGCGCGCATAGGCCGACAACGACTCTACATATCGTCGCTGCCCTTCAGCATAGATCGTATCGAATGCCAGCGAGGACTTGCCTGAACCCGATACGCCCGTAAAGCAAATGAGCGCATTCTTAGGCAGATCAAGGTTCACATTTTGGAGGTTATGTACCCGGGCACCCTTAATAACTATTTTGGACTGAAGCATATCAGATTCGGGGTTGGAAAGGGGGAAACGAACAACGGTGATGATGTGCCGATACTGGCAACAAAATATACTCTACTGGTGTTTAGAAATCAAGGGCATAGAAGCTGTTTTGATTGAACAAAATCAGCTTGCCATGTAACTTATTGAAAATACACAGAAACATCCCTGCATTCGACCGGCGTTTGCCGTAGGCCCAACCGAAAGTGACGGCCGCAAACGCGGCAAGCCTGCCCGCGGTTTATCAGGACCGGGATTTCGGTTG
>JABIQT010001137.1 GCA_018667995.1 Candidatus Latescibacterota bacterium | reverse complement strand
GCACCGATCGTTCTGGAGAAATACTGTCACACTTGCGGACGAACCTACCCCTTTGAGAATGACCATTGTAAATACGACGGTGCGGAGCTCAATATCGTTGCGCCCGAACACTAGCGCATCGAGCCCGTTGGAGTGTGTAATGGCGTGGTGCTGAGACACTGGGTTCTTCATACCGATAAGGCAGGATCGAAACACTTATTCCTCACCATAAGGCATTTTGATGCAATATGAGATTTTGACCCGCGAACAACGAATCCATTTTGTAGAGAAAGGTTATGTGAAGCTGGAGGATTGTTTCGAAAGGGCAGATGTTCAGGAGTGGCTTGATCTTTCATTCCTGAGATTGGGATATGAGCCTGCCGATCCGTCCACCTGGAAGGAATCCCGCATTCATATGCCCGTCATGCACCGTAAGAAGGTGGCGGAATTTTCACCCAAAGGGTGGTCGGGCATTTGCGACGTAATGGGTGGCAGCGGGAGAATTGAGGGAGAACCCAGTTGGGGCGACGGTTTCATCATCAATTTCAGCCACGAAGCTGACAAGCCCTGGCAGGCACCGACAGCCGAGAGGGGCGGCTGGCACAAAGACGGCAATTTCTTCCGCCACTTTCTCGACAGCCCGGAGCAGGGACTGTTAACCATTATCCTGTGGGACGACATTCTACCTAAAAGCGGCGGAACATTTCTGGCTGCAGATTCCGTGCCTGCAGTCGCCCGTTATCTTTTGGACCATCCGGAAGGCTGCGAACCAGGTGCCTTTGGAGGCCTGATTTCCGGCTGCAGTGAAATGATAGAGGCTACGGGTAAAACCGGTGACGTATTCTTAATACACCCCTTTATGCTTCATAGCGCCTCACCAAATCCGTCCGGTCGTCCTCGATACATTACGAATCCTCCCGTCGGACTGAAAGCACCGATGAACTTCAATCGGTCGCTTCCAGACGATTTCTCTCTGGTCGAAGAAGCTGTCCTCCATGCACTTGGGGTGGACAGACTTAACTTTCAGATCTCTTCTGAGCGTGAGACGTACCACACTGATTTTCGAAAGGAACGTGATCGGATGTTGGTGGAGGAAAAGGCCAGGTTGGTCCAACTCGGGATCCCAGTTCCTGATTGAATTTACCAGCATAGAGGCAAGTGCGTCAGGCGTCCTCACGCGCTTCCGGAACGCAATGGTGGCTTATTCAGACCGAAGTGACGATACCGGATTGGCCGATGCCGCACGAATGGCCTGGTAGCTCACGGTTAACCAGGCAATGGCTACTGCTGCAATCCCGGCTCCAGCGAGTACCCCAATGCTCAAATCGGATCTATATGCGAATGCCTGTAACCAGTCTGACATGATATAGTAGGCAATGGGCGCCGCCACGATGTATGCCACCACCACAAGAATGATGGAGTCCTTGGAAAGCATCATCACGATATTCGGGACAGAGGCACCCAGTACTTTTCGGATTCCGATCTCTTTGGTTCGCTGTTCTGTCGTAAAGGATTCGAGCCCGAACAATCCCAGGCAGGCGATCAGAACTGCCAGTCCCGCGGCTATGCTTGCCAGAGATCCGATAACCGTCTCGCTTCGATACATGCGATCGAATTCGTCGTCCATGAATCGATAGCTGAATGGATACTGGGGATTAAATTGCTTGTACGTGGACTCCAGGGCTGCCATCACACTTTCTGTCTGTCCGGGGGCGATGCGAACAAATGCAGTATAGGTATCGCTGGGTCGGAACCGCATAATTGCCGGTGCAATATCATCGTACATGGACGTCATGTGGAAGTCCTTCACCACACCTACGATGACTCCTTCCCGTCCCCAGAGGGTGAGAGGCTGACCAACCGGAGTTTCCATAGACATGGCAACGCCGGCAGCTTCATTTATGATGTAGTTGGAAGAGTCAGTGCTGTAGTCGGGCGAGAAAAGACGCCCGTCTTTCAGGCTCATGCCCATGGTTTCGATGAAATCATAGTCCGTACTCAGTGCGCTGAATAATGTATTATTGCCTTCTGGTTTCCCCTCCCACTTTACACCGATAGTGTTGTTTCCAGCCATAGTCAGCGGGTTTCTTGCAGCTGAGGCCACACTCATGACCCCCGGGACTTGCTGCATTTCCCGTTTGAAAACGTCGAATTTCTCGCGGACATCCCCTTCCATATCGATATAGACCACATTCTCCCGATCCATACCGAGATCCTTATGTCGAATGTAATTCAATTGTTGATAGACCGTCAGCGTGCCGATAATGAGAATAATGGACATTGAAAACTGAAATATCACAAGGCCCTTGCGAAGCCCGCCACCACCAGCTTTCATGTCGCGCGCTTCTCTGAGCACGCGAATGACATTGAGCGAGGAGAGATACAATGCGGGATATGACCCGGCCAGAAGTCCCGTCACCAGGGCAAGCAGCCCAAATTGTATCCAGACCCATACGCCCAGTTGCCCCAACTCGACAGATTTCCCGGTAAGCTCATTGAACTCCGGGAGCAGGGCGTAAACCGTGGCCATGGCCAGTAGAAACGCGAAGATGGCGGTGAGCACCGATTCCCCGGCAAATTGACGAGCCAGGAGAGATTTCGTTGCGCCCAGCGCCTTGCGTACCCCAATCTCCCTCGCACGCTGCATGCTGCGGGCTGTCACCAGATTCATGAAGTTGATGCTTGCGATCAACAGAATGAAAAGACCAACCATCATGAAGATCTGAACATACTCAATTCGTCCGCCTACCTGGACGCCGTTCTCGAACTTGGAGCGCAGATACATATCGTCAATGGGATGGAGGAATACGTCCGTCTCCCAGGCATCTACGTGATCGTCTATCAGTCCTACGATCTTGGCTTCTACAAGGGCGGGGTCCGTACCTTCTCTTAATCGGGCAAGGATGTTCAGCCCGTTGTTGTCCCAGGCTTCTACCCAATCGTTGGTACGAATGTAGGACTCCATGGGAAGTATAAACTCAAACTGCAGAGAGGCCGTGGATGGGACATCTTCAATAACCGCAGTCAACCGGACATCTCGTTCGTTGTCCAGGCGAAACGAAGTCCCCAGCAGGTCGGGTTTAGATTGCCAGTCCTCACCGAAGTAACGGAGTGCAAGTGTCTCGGATATGACGATGGACTCCGGGTCGCGGAGCGCTTTGTCGGGATCACCGGCGATCAGGGGATACTTGAGTATATGAAAAATGTCGGCTCCAAAATATCTCCCCTTGGATCGGTAGACTTCGTCATTCTGGGTCAAGACCATATCCATAGGCCATGACATGAGCGCCACGTGAGTGAACTCCGGGTATTCGTCCCTCAATACTTGAACAATCGGTTTTGGCATCGATGCTGTAGAACCTTTGGTACCGCCGAATGTGGCGTGCCGCATGACGCGATACACATCGCCTCGGTCCTTGAGGAAGGTATTGAAGCTGAGTTCGTCCTGGATCCATAGCACAATGAAGAACGTGGCTGCAAGTCCGATGACGAGTCCCGCTATATTGATGAATGAGTAGGCTTTGTGCCGGCTTATGTTCCGAAGCGCGATAATGAAGTAGTTCCGTAGCATTTTATTCTCCTGTGCCTAATGGATCCGTTCGCGATGCTGGTATGACTCGGGAAGCTCCGATTTCGATGCGGGGCCATTGT
>JABIQT010000259.1 GCA_018667995.1 Candidatus Latescibacterota bacterium | reverse complement strand
CATCGCGCCCAGCCTCGGCAAATCGTACGGCACAGGCACCACCTAGTCCGCGGGCTCCTCCTGTCACCACCGCTACCCGCCGTTGGGGGTCCGCTGCGAACCTCAATTCAGGCATGGAAAATCCTTTCTCATAGTCGGCGACAGACATTTTCGTCGCACGTTACGGAAACCTCAAAATAAACGTAGTTTCACGATCGGGGCTGGACCGGGCGATTATGATGCCCCGGTGCATACGCATGATCTGGCGAGAGAGGCTCAAACCGATACCTGAGCCCTCCTGCTTGGTCGTAAAGAATGGAATGAAGATCTTCTCTAGCACATCGGGCAGAATTCCCGGTCCATTGTCAGTTACGCGAATCAGAACCCGTCTCTTGTCGTCAAGTTCAGCCTCCATCCGAATTCTGGCGTCGGTACGATTTTCCACGGACTGAATCGCATTAGTGACCAGGTTTATGAGCGCCTGCTCAATGTGTTCAGGATCTACGGATACCTCAAGGTCATCGGGCAGAACCTGTACTTCAAAAATGATTTCTGCATCGTGCATTCTGGGACTGAGCAAGTCACCTATTCCCTGGAACAGACTGGTTACCGGGATGACTTGAAGCTCGGGCGTGCGAATGCGGGTAAGATTGCGATAGGCTTGAACAAAATGGAGCAGTCCCTCACTTCGGGACTGAATCGTCTTCAGCGCCATACGGACATCGTCCATTACCTCGGTTTCGACCATGGGAACAGACAAGGTGCTGTCAGCATTGTGATGCTTCTCAGTACCGACAGCAAGTAAGTCGTTTGCCGTGGAGGCCAAGGAGGCTATGGGGGTCACGGAATTCATGATCTCATGCGTCAATACACGGATCAGATTCTGCCAGGCCTCCATTTCCTTCTCCTCAAGCTCGCTCTCGATATTTTGAAGCGAAACCAATCGCAGATGTCGATCCTGCATCTTAAATTCCGTGGCATACAGCGACAGCTGCGACTCACCAACCTTCTGCAGATTTCGTTCGCCCGGGCCCATCGTTAGCAGCCGCTCTACGAGTTGCGGATGAGATGCACCGAGTGCTGAGAGATTGTGGATTGATGTGCCGATATCAAGGAGTCTCCGAGCGGCGGTATTCATGATCTCCACATCGCCGTTGGGCAGATAGGTAATCACGCCCACTCCTACGTGCTGAACCACCGTCTGGAGGTAACGGTATTGTTCCTCTCGTTCGGCCCGCACCTTTCGGAAGACCTCCGTGACATCCGTAAACGATCGATACAACTCATCGAAGGATGCGCCAAGTCGCCGCCCATTGAATGTCTGGGATAGGTCTGCGAATTCGATAGACTGCATGAAACGGGTCAGCTGTCGATTTGTGGTTTCGACATAGTGTATCAATGAAAAACTCTGATAGACTATGGTTGCGGCAACCAGAACCATTGTGGCAAATAGGCTTGTTGCAACCGCAAGATAGCTCACGACCAAGAGCGACAGCCCTAAGAGAATTACGCGAACAACACACTGCAATCGGAAGTGCTTAAAGCCCATATTTCTCCATCCTGCGGTAGAGAGATGTACGCGTAAGCCCGAGCTCTTTAGCGGCTTGACTTACGTTTCCCTGATAGGTAGTGAGCACCTTCCGAATAACGGTCTTTTCGACATCATCCAAATTGTATGAATCAAACATCATGCCATCGCCATCGTCCTGAGCCGATGCTGTCAGAAGAAAGTCAGTCGGCTGGAGCGCAGGGCCGTCGCTCATGATTACGGCCCGTTCGACTGCGTACTGTAACTCCCTGATATTTCCGGGCCAAGTGTACGCCTCCAGCTTCTTCATTGTCGATGCAGCAAGTCTGCGCTGACCAGATTTGTACTTATCGACGTACAATTCGAGAAAGAACGTTGCGAGCGCCGGGAGATCCTCGACGCGCTCACGCAGAGGCGGCAAGGTGATTTCAACGGAGTTGATGCGATACACCAGATCGGGACGAAATAGCTTATCCTTCACCATTTCGTGAATCTGCATATTCGTGGCACAGATGAGACGAATATCGATGTCTCTCGGGGCATTGGCCCCCACACGGGTGATCTGGCGATTCTGTAATACCGTGAGTAGCTTTGCCTGATTTTGAAGTGAGAGGTTCCCGATTTCATCCATAAAGAGGGTGCTGCCAGAGGCAATCTCGAAGCGTCCTGCGCGGTCCGCACGGGCATCTGTGAAAGCTCCCCGTACATGTCCGAACATCTCACTTTCGAAGAGGTTTTCACTGATTGCTCCCATATCCACGCCAACGAAGGTCTCATCCGCACGAAGGGATTGTCGGTGAATCGCGCGAGCAACTAATTCCTTCCCAGTTCCATTCTCCCCGAGGATGAGGATGTTGGCTTCTGTAGGGGCGACTTTCTGAATAGTCTCCTTGACCGCCTGTAGTGCCGGACAGTTTCCGATAAAGTCCCGGAAGCCTTGATCTATATCTTCACTCAGTTGCCGCTCTCTTGAACGGAGGGTGCCCACCTCCGTTCGTGACATGCTCAATCTCAGGGAAGACGTGACTGTGGCCAGTAGTTTCTCGTTCTGCCACGGCTTTAACACGAAATCCGTGGCACCTTCCTTGATCGCCCTAACCGCCAGATCTACGTCACCATAGGCTGTAATGAGAACAACCACAGCGGACGGTTTCATCTCCAGAATTCTATCGAGCCAGAAGAACCCCTCCTGCCCACTACTGGCGTCACGCGTGTAGTTCATGTCGAGCAGGATCACATCGTAATTGTGGTTCTTGAGCAAAGTCGGGATCTTCTCAGGATCCTGTTCCGTATGGACCAGCTTCATGTGCTGCTTTAGAAACAGGCGGGCGGCGAGGAGCACATCCTCATCATCATCGACCACGAGTACGTTACCGGCCTTCTCAGACATATTCAATCCTGTGGTATGTGCGTAATTTAGCGACTGTTGGACGTAAGTCTTGGGGGTCCAGATGAACACGTAAGCGGTTTTGATCGTACCCGGTGCTGTGTTCGCTTACGTTCACACAGTGTACGCCAGCGGACATAGCCGTACAACCTTTTTTCTGTTAAGGGGTCTAACCCGGCATCAGTCAGCTGTGGCACACAAATTGCACTAT
>JABIQT010000262.1 GCA_018667995.1 Candidatus Latescibacterota bacterium | reverse complement strand
CCCGGACACGCATCTCGAATGTGCCCCACGGTCTTCGAGAAGGCGTTTCGACGACCAGGGCGTCCGTCATCTTATACTCTTCCCAGAGCGCCGTCACGGCTCCGGTAGACGGTAGACCTACTACGATGCACATGGGGGAACCCACCGGGAGTTCCTGCGACAGAAAGAGCTCAAAATCGCCTCTGTATACATAGGCGAATGTGGGTTTGCCATCGGCGGGCATAACCCACTCCTTCACGAACCCGAGGTTGCCACAGTAGTACGTCAGGCTGGCAGCAAGATCAGATACTCGGAGTACTGGTCTGCAACCCGTAAACTTGACCGGATCCTTCGTGGTATCATCCATATGCAAGTTCGTCTCACGTCAGATGGTTCTCGATTCGTAGCGTAGCCTCTAAACGAACTGCAAGGCGGTAGGGATCAGTATTTGATGCATGTCCCCGGCGTAACCACTACGCCCCAACAGGTTGAAATCGGTATAGATTCCGGCCCTGGTCTGGTAGTGACTCCCAGACAGATTTTGGTATTGGTGTATTTCGTTCCAGCCTCGCCTGATTGTGAAGCGCGTGATACACCACCAGGGCAACCATGGAACGGCGCTGACTAGTCCCGTTGGGCATGCCCCGATGCCACATGCGCATGTCGCGCACCACGATCGAACCGGCCGGCATTACGGTTTGCAGAGACGGCATCTGTGCGGCACGCTCCTCACTGCAT
Organism: Candidatus Latescibacterota bacterium; assembly: GCA_018667995.1. Taxonomy (GTDB): domain Bacteria; phylum JAAXHH01; class JAAXHH01; order JAAXHH01; family JABIQT01; genus JABIQT01. Next base: position 5,936 of record JABIQT010000262.1, on the reverse strand, counting down.
GCGTGCTCGTCCCCAGAGGGATCGGAATCAAGAATGCGGTGCGTGCCCGGCCATACCTCAGTGGCGCCGTTCTCTATGGTAAAATCTATGAGGGGTATATTGACCACGACCAGCGTGGGGGGAAGCACATTGGTCGTATCAGGAAAGAGATGTCTGGTATCGCGGTGGATATGCTGCACGCCAGAATCCGGCCATGCGGTATTGCTATGATAGGGAAGAAAAGAGAAGCTGTCGGGGCCCATTGCTGAACCGATGATTTGAAGCGCGAGAGGATTTGCGATTATCATAGGGTCCATGAATGGTTGCTCGAAAGGAATCCCGATCCCCTTGTGCCCTTCTACCTTCGCCAACTCCTCTTTGCATTCGGCCATCCGTCTCTCGAATTCCATCTCAAACCCCTGATTCAGAGATGCGACGAGGTCGTCTGGTAGTATGTTCTCGAGGACGATATATCCGACCTCATTCAAGCTTCGCAGAGCCAATTCCAGGTGCTCCGCCGACAGCACCCCGTTCTCGATCTCTGAAGGTCCTAATTTCATGGTGCTAATTTCTCCGTGTTAAATGACCGACGCTGAGGATCCGTATTGTCCGGTCACTCGGATTATCTCTAGTCAATTCGCGTTCTGGTCGAACAGCCAGCCTGTCGCATCACTACCCAACTGTTGGTCTATCTCATGGGCATTCGGTATGAGGCGGTACGTACTCGCATTGTTCATTTTGGCTTCTGACGGGTCGAGATATGCGTGGATCTGCTCGTCATCGATTGGGGCCAGTTCCAGAAAACGGCAAATGCTGCCCACCGTTGCCAGTCGCTTATCCGCAGGCACCATGTACAGATCCTCATACCACAGTTTGAGATAAGTTCCTGCCGGCCTGTGCGAGATTACCGCATCAAAGAGTTCGAGTTCACGCTGCAAGGCCTCCATCTGGCCTTGAACCTGTTCGATCGAGAGCGGTTTGAGATCTGCGTAGGTCTCGGCAATGGGACGTTCAAGATCTCCGATGGTCCATTTTGTGCTTTGTTCGGCCAGTTCGCTGGACACTACGGTCTGCAGTAGATTACGCCGTCTGAGGAATATTACGGTGTAGGCCGGTAGTCCCAATAGGTAGATAAAACGCGGTGGTCGGAGCTCAAAATGAAGCACCTTGATGCCATTGTATCGGCTAAAGATATGATCCATCTGCTCATTAAGTGAATCGATGTCGTTGATGAGTTCGGCGTAATCTCTCTCCTCGGGATGCCATTTGGTAAAATCCTCGCTGAGCGGTTCTTCCAGAATGTTCAGTTGTGGATGCAGGTTCAGCATTCTGCAAAGGCTCGTGCTGCCGCTTCGAGCATGGCAGAAAAGAATCAGCCTCAGGGAAGGGTTCATGGGGTATCCTAGGAGGAGACAAACGGTGGCTCACTGCTCGTACGCTGTTCATTGGTAGGCGTAGGGAAAAACTAACGATGCGCCTTAAGGGCGGCCGCCTCTTGAGTCAATCGGTCCAGATCTTTCAGGTAGTCGAGATAGAATCTACCTTCCAGTTCCCATCCCTCATTCTCGGATAGAGACTGCGTGCAAGGAGCCTTACCTGTTAGCGCTTTCTCCAATTCGCCCACCGCACCGTGCCATCCACCCGCGGTACCGTCCCAGAGCTTCGGCTGACGTACATCCAGGCCCTGTTGTCATACGACCATCAAGGTGAAGACGCTTCCTCCAACATCCGGTTCTACCTGGAATCGCATCCATCCACCTTCCGGTTCGTCAAATACGATATGTCGTTCATGCTTGATGTCGTGAATCGTGCTGATCCAGTGGTGCTTGAAAAGACCTCCCACGCTTAGATCAATCTCAATCTCAGAGCGAACCATCCAGCATGTCTCGAGTCCCTCTTTCGTAGAGATGGTCTGCCAGACCTTCACCGCTGGTACATCAAACCTTCGTTTCCAGACTAATGCGTCCGTATCGAGCGGAATCGCCGCACGTGTGAGAAGGCTCGAGCTATTATCTTGGATACCAGTTTTTACCGCGGTCCTGCCTCCCGTTCAGGATGAGGCGGACAGGCCGGGGTAATGAGCCAGACCGTCCACCTGCGTGCGTGCCTTTGGCATGTTACCATAGCCGTGAAATATCTGGACAGCTATACGGCCACAATGTCCAAGGCTACCCAATAAGCATGGTAGACTATTCAAGAAAGCTGATGATAATGAGAACGCTCGCAGAGAGTACGACGAATATTCCGCCCCATTTCACAGTCGCACCATTCTGTAAATACCACGTTTCGTAGTCGGGATATGATTGTCTGCCGGCCTTCCCCGTGCCAACCAGAATGGCGTAGACGCCGATGCCGAGAATACCGAGCAGGATGGCGAGTTGTAAGATTTCCATGACCGTACCTCCTTGCGGAGTGACGAGGTTAGGATGCTGTTGGAGAATAATGGACGGTAAGTATCAACTGGTTTAAGATATAGACCGATTTAACGAATGCATCAACTGTCTTTCGAATTAATGGAGAAAAAGCATTTTGCCACGGAGGTACGAAAGTTTAGGTAAGGCTGGGGGAATCTCGCTGCCGTGGGGCTTGGCAACAGGCTGTTTTGGTAGATCCGTGTCCTATCCAATCACCCGCATAGGTAATGCGGCGGTAGTCCTGTCGATGTCAAAATCGAGCGTCAGTTTATCATCACCGTGCCGGAATGTGATCTTTCCGGTATCGGTGGGGGCATCGATTCCGGGACCATCAAACAGTGGATAGGTGCTATAATCGATGAGCTTGCCATCGACGGTGTGATGATCCTCGTAATTCATTTCGAGACGATGGCCTGAAAGCGTATCCATGGCTATGAGACCGTTCTCTGGCCAACCGGATAGATCAAGGTCCTCCTGGCACCGGGCATCACAGAAATTTTGAAACGAACCGGCTTCTTCCGCTTCGATAGCCTCCAGTACCATGGCGGCGTGAAGGTCCTTGATCCGCAGCATCCAACCATCGATCCAGTTTCCGTCTTGCCCGGATTCGTGAATATCCTCCCATCGATATGGCCCTATGATGCGCAACCCGACGTAGAAGTCGCCGAAATCACTGAGGATCCAGCCATCCTGTTCGCACCAGGTATGTGTTTTCGGCAGGAAGCAGTTGACGTACGGCGCCAGGTCGTCTTCCGGTATCTGGTACATCAGAATGATGGCGCCTTCATGCTGCATCATTCTTTCATAGGGTGATGCGCCGAACAGGCGATCCGACACTTGGAGATAGGGCTTTCCTGTGGCCACGGCACGACCCACGCGCTGTGGTAACTCGGGAAGAAATGCACTGAAACGGGCCGGCGACCTGTAGGGATGGTTACAGACGATTTTAGCGTGGTGTCTCGGGCCGCGCCATGTCAGATCCCAGGACGTCAGGTCGATGGGTGCTGCTGGCGCTTCGTTGAGTCCCGTTTGCGTTGAGCCCAGGGCGAAGGATCGGCTCATCCAGGTATATTTACGCACAGGATCAGGTGGTTCGCTGACGTGCCGGTAGATGGCGCGTGGTGGTTTCGTCTTGCGCACCGCATGGGGTTGGGCTCGATCCAGGGCCATACGGGCAATCAGTGCCGGCGGTCGGAATTCAGCAGCGATGGCCGGAATCGCATATCCGTGACAGTGCCGGTCGGCGTCGAATTCCTCGTCACCAAAGTAAAGGTAGTTGAGGCCCTGACCCGGCCCGACCTGTGTCCAGGTATTCACGTTGCCTTCGCGGCTGTGACCGCCCGCATAGGCGCCATGGAAGTACTCGATTGCCATGTCGGCCAGGAGTAGATGGACCATCTGCCGCGCCTGACGTCGTACATAGGGATCCCGGGCGTATTCGGCCAGCGCCAGATAGGGCACATAGTGCTCGTTGTGATAGCCCGTGGAGTCGTATTCGTAGTGTCCTATGGTGGCCGTACGTGAGATCATTCCCAGGATCCATCGACTGGCCTCGGCGTGCATAGCCGCTGGGGGTAGCCCGTTCCAGAGTGTCTCTTCATCCGCCCACCGCTCCGCTGCGAGCAGATTTCCTGCATAATACATGAGCCAGTGATTCTCCGTGTTCCCTCGCTGCTGGGGAGCCTCCATGAACATGTGCTTGATGCTCTTCTCGGCCTCGGCGGGAATGCGGTCCGGCCAGCGTCCAAGCAGGAACATACCAGGAATGATGTTGAAGGGACCCGGTTCGTGATGCCCCTGGGCTATCTCCACCAGTTCGTCAGGATCACCACCGCATGCCAGGGAGGCATGGAAACCCCACAAGGAACGGTAACTACCCCGTTCCAAGCTGGCCTGAAGAGCCTGGCGGGAGCGGGTGTCGACTTGACGCTGGTAGTCCGATTCGGTCATGCTGTTTCCTCTGGAGGTAAAATGACTCTTACGGTGTGGAAGTCGCCCACCTGATGCCACCGTGCCCCGGAATCATCGCTGCGCCAAAGACCTCCAGGCGTAGCACCGGCGAGCCAGGGACCCTCGCTTGCCGGATGTGCCCCGATGGCGGAAACCAGTAATGCGGGGCCGGAGCGCCTCCATCTGGACGTACCATCACCTGAGCAGATACCGCGAAGGGAACCAGCCAGGATTTGATCCTGTGTTGCGCCCAATGCGAAGATGCTTTCGTCATCGAGACCGGAACCAGCTCTACTCCAGTTGTGGCCGTCGGTGGACTGCCAGATGCCGTTTCCATCGGTGCCGGCCCAGAGTCTATCGTGAACGAAGAGGAGGGCCCTGCAGGGGTGCCCTGATAATTCTGTACGATGCCAGAGGTCTTTCGTTTCATCATAGATTAGAACGCCCTGTTCCGTGCCCACGAGCCATTGATCCTCGCATTCCGGGAGTGCCAGTAGCGCATTGCTGAAGCGCTCATTGAGCGTCAGCCCCTCTGCGTGGCTGATCCACCGAGTCGTACCGTGTTCGCTCTTGTTTCCGAAACTGAGGCCATAGGCAGATACGGCCGCAACTCCTGGATGACCGGGGCGGGGTACGATACTCTGGACCTCCGTCAAAGTCTCGTCGTGCAACTGAATCCAGGGCGCCTCAGCCTGGCCGACTTCCCACAGGCCCCACAGGGTGGCGCAGAGCACTCTTTCCGTTTCGCGCACCAAATCCTGTACGGGATATCCGCTGGCGCCGACCTCGTTCCACTCCGATCCGTCGCGGCTTTGGTGGAGTCCCTGGGATCCTAATAACCAGCAACTGGACCAGCTGGTGGGGTCCATTGTCATATTATGGCCTTGTTGTTCATTTGCTATGTGGATATGGCGTTTTGTTCTCGCGCCCGTTCTCATGCATTATTCCTGTATCGAATCCGTTAATCCAAGTGCATCAAAGATGGTACGTGTTACCGCGATCCGTGCGGCCCCGAAATCCGTGCCGGGAGTCGAGGTCCGTAGAACGGTGGCAAAGACATATACGTTCGACGACTTCTCTATCCACCCGATCCACCAGCCCGTGTTGTCCGTGTCATCAATCACCGCCCAACCTGTTTTTGTTCGGAGGACGTAATCATCAGTTTGCTCTGTCACCATCATGGCTTTGACGGCTGACATAGTATCGGATGAAAAGGGCAGGTCGCCATGGTACAGCCGGGTCAGGAATTCGACCTGTTCTCTCGGTGAGATTCTCAACCCGCCACTAAGCCAGAAACGGTCTATTCCACCCGAAATATCACGATTTCCATACCCGATCGTATCGATGGAATATTGCATGCGTTCGGTTCCTACACGCCTTACTAATTGCTGGTAGTGGGGGACAGCAGATAGGCGAAAGGCTGTCTGCAGATCCAGATCTCTGTTGATTTCAGCGCGCTCGCGGATTACTCCGTCCCAGGCTATCACGGAGCTCTTGCTATCTATGATCTCTGTTTCCAGCGCCACCAGAGAGCTGAATACCTTGAAGGTAGATGCCGGAATGAACCTGGTGTCGCTCTTTCCACCATGTCCT
>JABIQT010000263.1 GCA_018667995.1 Candidatus Latescibacterota bacterium | reverse complement strand
CCGAACCATCATTTTGAGGAGCTCGATTCTATCGAGAGATTGAAGATCTCCCTGTTTCTGCTTCGGGGCTGGGCCGGTATGACCGAGGTTAGTGCCGGTTGGAACAAGATCTCAGCCGATGGAGGATGAACCGACACCTTAATCAGCTCTATAGAGCGCTCGGGTGAGCCCAACTGGCTGTACGGTCCGTTTATCTCGAACATCGTGCTGCCGAATCCCGTGCTCTTTGCATCTCTCGTTTCGTGGGGCGAAATGCTCGTTGGACTGTCGATTCTGATCGGTGACGCCTTTAGGCTGGGTGCGGGCACAGGGATTTTCCTCAGTCTGAATTACATGCTTCTTCAATCCCGGTTCTTCCCGGGCTACGACGGTACCTTACTGGTCGCCCATGTGGACCTACCCATGAGCGGCTCCGGGCAGATGCTTGGAATAGATCAATATCTTCAGAGGCGTTGGCAACAGTGGGGTATCTGGTAGCTGTCCTGTCAGCGTCGGATTGGATGGTCCTTCCTCTTCCTAACTGAAATTGAATTTGTGAATTAATCCTGCATCAGGTCATCATCGAGAGTGTATCTTGATTTTCAACCTGATAGAAAGGACGTTTTTAGCGTGAGCAAAGCAATGGACCCTCAGCTTCAGACTATGATAGATAACATGCCGGAGAAAACTGGAAAATCGCTTTCGGACTGGATAAGGTTCATAGGTGATAGAAAGCTGGAGAAGCACGGCGATATCATGAAGCTGCTAAAGACTGAACACGGTGTCACCCACGGATTTGCCAACACAATCACACTTCTCTATCGGGAGCAGCTGAATGATGAAGTGCCCACTGATGAATCTATGGTGGATGGCATGTACGCAGGCCCCAAGGCAGGGCTCAAGTCCATATATGACGCGATTCTCGCAGGTGTTTCAGAGTTTGGGAAGGATCTGGAGATCTCTCCCAAGAAGACCTATGTCAGTCTGAGACGCAGCAAGCAGTTCGCCATCGTTAAACCATCTACCAAAACACGGATTGACCTGGGACTGAACCTAAAGGGCGACGCGCCTGCGGGGCGATTGGAAGTGGACAAGGTATTCAGCGGCATGTGTAGTCACTGTGTACGCCTCACAGCCGCGGACGATGTGGACGAGGAACTGTTGGGATGGTTACGTCGGGCTTTTGACCGCGCCTGATGGCTCCGTTGATGGGCGGACTGGCAAGGCCCCCGGGTCAGATGTCATGGATGAAGAATGTGATAATCATACCAATGAACGCGCTGAGTACCAGCAAACCCAACGCAACAGGGATTGACAATAGTAGCGCGAGCTTGAGGCTGCTGCGTTTCGCGACGGCCTTAGTCAAAGTGGCTGTACCGAGAATAACGAGCACGAACAGAAACCATGAAAGAGCCGCTGGCAGAGCCGACGGATAGAATGTTTCTGGAATAGTCCAATCCAATGGATTCGCCTTTTTAAGTAGCCAAACCGTCCGGGACATGAACACCGGGATTTTTCGGTTCGTGTCTATGGACCTTGATGAGCCATTAGTATAGTATAGGTGTCCCCGGAAGCCGATACCGATTTCTATCTTCATGGTTGCCCTTTGACGCTGCAAAAAGCACGAATCGTTTCTTTTGATTATTAAATGGAGTGTGTCATTTTGAGATTTTTCCTCTTTTTATCGTCTTTCGTTCTGTGCGGCGTGGGTTTGGGATGTGGTGCCGATGTGTACGAGTTCAGGAGCGAGGATAGACCCGAATACAAGAATACAGTCTCCGTTGGTGAGCTGGCTGCGCTGCAAGAGAGCGGAGAGGTCACGATTGTGGATGTCCGGTTATTTGAAGATTATGAGGCGGATCCTGTTCTTATCGCGGGAGCTAAATACAAGGATCCGGAGATGATCAGTGGATGGTCAAACACGCTTCGGAAGGACAGGCCGGTAGTCGCGTATTGTGTCAAAGGCAAATGGGTAAGCCAGAAGGCTGCTACTTTCCTTAAGGACAAGGGATTCGAGGTGTATTCTCTGGAAGGTGGAATCGAGGCCTGGAAGGAAAACAATGCGGAGTAATGCGCGATTTCCTAGCACTTCCTCGTACATGAGTGTTTCAGCAAGAGACCCGGCCATATGCAGTACTATTCACCGAATCAGGTTCGACATCAGTCTGCCATGGCACGCATGAAAGGATCCCTTTTTGGACAATCATAGACTCGCTACACAGCGCCTGGTTCAGGACTACAAGGAGCGAGGTGACCCCAATGGCTGGTTCGAGGAGTTCTATGCGCGTGCCGGCGGAGATGTGGATAAGATCTATTGGGCGGATCTTGCGCCTGGACCTCACCTGCTTCACTGGATTGCGCAGAAAGATGCCGCAGGTGCACACGCAATCACCGTCGGATGTGGTCTTGGGGACGACGCTGAGGCTCTTACTGATCATGGTTATCAGGTAACGGCTTTCGACATTTCTCCTTCGGCCATTGATATGTGTCGAGAGCGTTTTCCAAATTCTCCTGCGGATTATCGAGTGGCTGACCTCTTCGATTACCCAGAAGAATGGAAACAGCACTTTCATTTGGTATATGAATGCAACACCATTCAGAGTTTGAAGGGCGAGGCCAGGAGCGATGCCCTGAGAGCAATAGTCGAACTCGTAGCGCCTGGTGGGGAGGTACTCGTTTCTTGTCGTAGCCGGAAATCCGGTGATGAATCAGAGACCTACCCATTGGCACTGGACCGTGAAGAAATCGAAGGATTTGTGCGGGCCGGGCTGGCCGAAATTCACTTTGATGCCTGTGACGACCATCAGGATCCTCCAGTACCACACTTCTTCGCCGTTTATCGCCGATCTAATTGATCGATTTTGAAGCTCGGTTGTAGCTACGGCCACCTTCGACGGTCGACAGCCGCTGCCTTAAGCCATCCGTTTCTGGAGAGCAAATGCCCCTATTCCCCGATCTAAGCTCACGACCGCACAAGCTTCGTGTGAAGCAGACAATGACCACCTCCCCTCCCAAGATCTACCTCGCCTGGACCGAGCAGTTTGATACCTGGTTCGCCGCACCGGGTAGTCTACTCATGAGACCATATGTAGACGCACCATTCTTTTTTGAATCTCGATTTGAAGGGCAGCGCCACCCGCACTATGGCCGATTCCTCAAGCTTCAGAATGACCGGCTCGTTGTGATGACCTGGATTACGGGAGACCCGGGAACGCTGGGCGCCGAAACCATAGTCTCGGTTGCGCTGACTCCAAAGGACGGTGGTACGTATCTGACCCTGGATCATCAGGGATTCGCCGACAAGAAATCCCGAGATGCCCACAAAGAGTCCTGGCCCCTGGCCCTTGCACGCCTTGACGAGTGCCTGTCGGACAATAAATGATAGCTATCAACAGCGTTGCTTGAATGAAGAGGCCGATAGCAAAATGCATCTTGTCATGTTCGATATCGATGGCACGCTCTTAGACTCAAATGGCTTCGACGGGCTCCACAATGGCGAGCCGGTCCGAGAGATTCTGGGTGTGGATGTTTCCCCTGCATGGTCGTCATATAGAAATGTGACTGATTCAGGTCTTCTTGCAGAGATCTTATCGCGATGCTGATCAGATGTGGATCGTCAGTCTGACTTCATGGTTCGAAACGGCACCACTTGATGTGATTCGGCCACTCCTTCGGTGCCAGCGTGGGTGTTTCTACTTTGCTTGTCCTCTGACGAGAAACACGACCTGCCTGAAGACGGTGTAGGCGGGTAACTTTACCTATTCATATCACCTCTGTATCCTCATATGTCCCGTGCTGTTGTGGAATGATCGCACAGCTGTGAGGTGGGGGGCAAGAGATTATATGACCGTATTATACGCGGCATAGCATAGGATTTATGAGTGTCCCTACCCGTTATCATTCCCAATTCAATGACTGAGCAAATGACCAGCGACTCCGAGACAGATTGGCTTTCCCGGCTGCCAGGGATTGTGGAGGGCTGTGCACGACACTGGGAGCTACGTCTTGGCGAACCACTGGAGCCGTCCCATGTCTGGATGAAGGTCAACTATATCGTACCTGCAATCCTTCCTGGCGGTCGGGAGGTAGTTCTGAAAGTATTATCATCGCCGCGCACCTTTCGCAGGGAGCATGAGGCACTGAAACATACCTGTCGGGAAAGTGCTGTGGAATTAGTCAACACGAGTGAAGAGTGGTCCGCGTTACTTCTGGAGCGCGTCCGGCCCGGTGTACCTCTCTCTGAAATGGCTGATGACGAGGAGAATACGCGCATTGCGGCAAGCATCATGCGCTCCTATTGGCGGCCCCCTCCGGAGAAACATGGACTGCAATCGGTGTCGTACCGTATCGGTGGCCTCTCGCGGCTAAGAGAGCGGTACGGTGGTGGTACCGGTCCCGTCCCGGAGTTGTGGGTGTCACGTGCCGAATCTGCGTTTGTGGAGCTTGCGATCGAGAGCAAAGGGGATCGTTTATTGCACGGAGACCTTCACCAGTGGAACATTCTGAGTTCTGATAGAATTCCCTGGCTGGCTATCGATCCTCAGGGATTCTACGGCGATCCCGGCTATGATCTGCACGCGCTTCTGGGAAATCTGCCTGAGAAATCATGTGCGGGTAGGGACTCGGCCAGGATACGAGCCCGAAGGGCGGATGTTCTGGCCGAGGAACTGTGCGTCGACCGTGAATGGGTCTTGACTTGGGCGTGGGCTTGTTCCGCGCTGTACGCGGCCCTCTACCCCCACGAGTGGGAGAACCATATCGCACGGGCAGAGGAGTTCTTCAGTTTGACGTGATGTGTATGGCGTGGCGTTCAGCTGGACCACTTTACGATCAGTTCTGTATTGCGGCGGTAGCTTTCGCACAAGGTGAGGATGGCATGTTGTCGCGCCTGGATCTACGTTCCGATGGTGCCTGAAAGATGACACTGGAAGGAGTTTCGATGAAACACGTTGCGCTGTTGGTTATACTGGCTCTTTTCAACACGACAGTTGGGTTCGCTCAGGAAAATAATATCCGGAGCTTCGGCGAACTTCTTGAAATCATGGAAGCATCCGAAGTCATGTACAACGTGACACTATTCAGCGAATTACCGGATTACGATCCATTGACCTCGGCCGACGAGCTATTCCCCACATTGGCAGATCATGTGGAGTATCCGTGGGTCGAAGAGGGCGATGACACCGGCTATAGCCTGATGACCTATCCCATGGATTCCCTGGCCCTCCAATTCCTATTTGAGGGAGAACCGTTCTACCAGGAAGATGATTTTGAGAAAGCCAGGTCATACTACGAGAAGGCCCTTAAGGCGAATGACCAGTTTTATGTATCCTACCTGCACCTGGGAGATACCTATCTTTTCTCGGGTGATCCTGAAACGGCGATTACGTACTATCAACGAGCTGCAGTACTGAACCCCTACGACTATCGATGTTTTTACTATCTTGCCAATGCGATGGTGAGGGCAGGCAGGAAAGATGAAGCGCTGGCGTCCTATATCTCGGCTCTATCGCTCAAACCCCGTCACGAGAACCTGCTGTCCACCATCTCCAACAATCAGGATTTCCTCGATGTGGTTGTTATGGACGTGTCATTCACGCCCGAAGCTCTGGTGCGAAAGACGGGGGACCAGGAGGTGAGCCTCTATCTTTCCGAAAGTGATAATGGGATCTGGATGCCCTACGCCTTCGCCAAGGCTGTATGGCTGGGCGAAGGTGGTGGACGGTCAGACGCCAGAACCTGGTCCAGCCAATCGGAATTGGAGGCGATGGTTGCCGTGGTGGACGGCTATGCGGGCAGGCTGGAGAGCGGCGATATTGCCCCGGTGCCGTGGTTGGATCGCTTGTCCGTACTCGCCACAAACGGATGGCTATCGCAGTATATTATCTACGAAATCGGCTCCCGGATGAATCCGGACGTGACGCTGACGCTCAACCCCGATATCCGCGATAGTCTTCGCGAATTCATCCGGGAGCATGTGGTGGTCTCTATAGAGACGTAGCAGCTGACCGGCGAACGCGCTTGGACTGGATATGAAGTTATTGTATCAGGCCAAGGAGACAAAATGATCCGCTCATGGAGAGCGTACACACTGAGGTGCTGTGCAATTCTAAAGCGATCTTCTGACGTAGGGAAGGGCACCGGATGCAAACCGAACTGATCTTCAAACAGATGCTTCAGAATATGACGACAATCAAGAGCCTGATTGCTGGGATATCTCGCGAACAGGCATTCTGGAAACCCGCGGCTTCTAGCTGGTCTCTGGTTGAAGTGATCAACCACCTGGCCGATGAAGAGGTCGAGGATTTTCGAACACGGCTGGATTTGACGCTTCATAGCCCGAATAATGAATGGCCGCCAATCGCGCCAGAACAGTGGGTGCGGGATAGGGGTTACAACAGCCGTGATTCCTGGGAGAGCCTGCAACGTTTCTGCAGGGCAAGGGAAGAATCGGTGGCGTGGTTGAAGGCCTTGCCTGACCCTGATTGGGAAACGGCCACAAGGATACCCGGTCGAGACCCTATGGTTGCGGGTGCCCTGCTGCTTTGCTGGCTCGCGCACGACTGGTTGCATATTCGTCAGTTGACGCGTCTGCACTACGAATATCTGCGTGTCACCTCCAGCCCCCACGACCTTTCGTACGCTGGTTGAACCCGCCCGGTCGCGCGTACTGGAAATGAGATGGCGTGTTGATCCGTCTCTTGAATTTGGTCAGCTGGTGGTGTGGTTCCTAATTTCAGATTAATCGTACGACCGCTCTCTTCCGGACGGGTTGCCGTACTGTGGGACCATCACCGCTTGCGTGCCGAACTATATCATGCAAGGAGTGCAGAATGATTCTTGAAGTTGCCGTACTGGATGTTAAGTCCGGTGAGGAGAAGGCCTTTGAGGCTGCTTTCGGAAAGGCCCAGTCGATCATTTCAAGCGTGGATGGATATGTGTCACACCAACTGCAACGGTGTCTGGAACACCGAAATCGCTACATTCTGTTGGTAAATTGGGAGACACTGGAGCATCATACAGAGGGTTTTCGTCAATCTGAACCTTACCAGGAATGGCGAGCGCTGCTGCATCATTTTTACGATCCATTTCCCGAGGTTGCGCACTATGAAGGCGTCTACGCAGGGAATGTCAGGCATTCAGATCTTGGCCTGTGAAACTCCCACCATTTGCCGTGACAATAGAGTACCAAAAGGTGCTAAAGTCAGTAACTCCCGGGGCGACGATATAGAGCGCATCACGCGACAACACGGCGCTACAGTGGGTACCGGAATACTACCTTGGTTATAGACGCTCACATGAAAAAACCAAGACATAGGATACCCGGTACGGTGTTGCTGACTCGGTAGAACTCAAGGTATAGCGCAATCTGAAAAATCCCCGTTCAACCTGAGGGGCGGGATAGCCCACCACAACAGCCGGCCGGTGCAAGGTTCTACATTTGTTATTCTCAGCCTGCGAGATGCGGTTTGACGCTGCGATGCAGCGCGCTTGAAATAGTAGGCTATGTGTCCGACCGGGCTACTTTTCAGGCCGATTAGATGTGCTGTCCAGTTGGATCAGGAGCCAATTCCGTGTGGACTCTTGGCTAATGTGGGCAGTGCCTGCGGGAGGAGTACCTGAAATATGGTTATGCTTGGAGTTCAATCGTTACAATATCGGCAGTCATTGATTCGTCAGCGACTACTGGGATACCCATTTCGAGCAAAGAAAGTGGGGCACCATGGCCCAGATTAGACACGCACACGATTTCACCATAGACCAACCGGTCGACGTCCTGTTTCCTCTATTCAGCGCGGAGGGTGAGAAACTGTGGGTTCCTGGATGGGATTATGAGGATGTCGGCGAATCCAAAGAGCTCCATGAGGACTATGTCTTTCGTACGACCAGTCATGACCACGGAACTGCTTCCGCCGTATGGATCATAAAGCGATATGAACCGGCGGACCACCATGTTCAGATGTACAAGGTTGAACCCGATGACAAGGTGGGCATCATTACCGTTCAGTGTTTGGCAGTCGCTGAGCACCGCACATGTGTTGAAGTGACCTATGAATACATCGGCCTTAGTGATTCAGGAAATGCTTTCATAGACGGCTTTACAGAAGCACAGTATCATGCATTCATCGGAGAGTGGAAAGACCTGCTGGTCAGGTATTTTGAATGCAGTTCCTGATTCCTGCCTGAGTCTTGCTTAATCCGTCATCTTCCTGTTAAATCAGGGGTCATTCATGCCTGATATGTTTTCAAAAACTGAGGAGTTTCTAAGTCTGTTTGCAGCTGGTCGGGTTGACGATGCGGCGTCAATGATCGCCACATACAGTGATGTGTTCGATCAAGATAGATCTCTGGCACACCCCCTACTACGCGCCTTCGTGGAAAGCAATGACGGCCACTGCTACAAGGCGCCGCACATGTCTATTGCTGAGATGTTAACTCCTAGCGATGTGCTTCGATTCAGAGACGCCGTCGTGGCAGACGATCTGTTATCGGTGCGTAGTCAACTTGCGGTATCGGAGTATCTCGTGGGATCCGAGTTTCCGGCGGGCAGAGGCATCTCGCAGGCGATTCACCATTGGGTATCACTGAATATGGGCCGATTGATCCTCGGCGCGGGTGCAGATATCGATGTGTTGACTTCCCGAGGAGAATCTCCCGTTGGAATGCAGCTGCGATTTGGAACTATTGAAGGGGCTGAGTTGCTGCTTGAAGCGGGGGCGGACCCCAACAACGGGATCGGGGCCCACATGCCCTCCCGTTCGCTGGAGCCCATGATAGAATTACTGCTACGCCACGGTTGGGACATCAATAGAGGGCAGATGCTCCACGATGCCAACCACGGTCATGGAGTCCGGGTGATGACATGGCTCAAGTACGGTGCTGATCCCAATTCGGTTAACGAGTTGGGTGAAACCGCACTGCATCTATTCGCCAAACGTGGGACGGGCCGGAAGGCCATTGAGGCGCTCATCACTGGAGGTGCGAATACTGCCCTTCGTGATGGGGAAGGACAGACGCCTCTTGATGTCGCCAGAAAGGCTAAGCAGAATGCGGCAGCCCGTGCGCTTGCTGAACATGACAGTCATGGATGAAGCGATATCTGTATATGGCATCTCCGCCAACCTCAATCTAAAGACGGGACGCGGTAGATCACATTACTGTGGTCCTGCCAGCCAGGGCGCTCCGCACTGATTTCTGTAAACCTCAGCGGTGCCAACAGTCAGGCCTCGTGCATGGCGGCATCATGCTGGTCCAGGCGCTGGCGGATGAAACCGAGCACGCCAATCTCATGGGAGATATACCGGGGCTGTTTCTGGTCGCGATCATACTGTGGTATTTGATGCCTACCGCGGAGAAGGCCAAGGCTTGACGTACTCGACTAGATGAGGACTGGCCT
>JABIQT010000264.1 GCA_018667995.1 Candidatus Latescibacterota bacterium | reverse complement strand
GCCGGACAGCTTCAACGGACCGTCGGATGTCTTAATCGCGCCCAACAGTGACATCTTCGTGGCCGTCGGACATCTGGGACGTGGCGATGACAACCGAATCGCTAAGTTTGCCTCTGATGGTTCATTCATAAAGTCATGGGGAAAGACAGGCAAAGGTGTAGACGAATTCCACGATCCCCATGCATTGGCAATGGACTCCAACGGTCGGTTGTATGTGGGTGATCGCTATAATAACCGTATTCAGATCTACTCACAAGATGGTGAATATATCGCGACCTGGACACAGTTTAGCCGACCAAGCGGTCTTTATATAGACCGTAACGATTTCCTCTACAGTGCAGATTCCGAATCCAATACCCGCCGAAATCCCGGTTGGAAGAGGGGTATAAGAATTGGCAGTGTGAGCGATGGCTTGGTAATCGCCTTCATACCCGACACTGAGCTCATGCCTGATGGCTCTGGCACAAGTGGGGCTGAGGGCGTAGCTGTGGATCGTCGCGGCGGCATTTACGGGGCTGAGGTCGGTCCACGCATGTTGCGAAAATACGTCCGTCGGTAAGCGCATTTCAGGAATTTCCCTAGCGATTCCATTCCGGTGAGTGAATTCATCACTGTAACGGAATCGCTAGGGAAACCTCAATATCTCGTCCTGCAATACAGCCAAGGAACGGAAAGAGACCCGCTAGTGAGAAGTCGGTATCCGGCTCCCGCTGACCCGCGCCTGTAAATCTCAAAACTCGTTTATTACATCCTACGGTCGTATTCCAACACATGACTCGACCGAAAAATTCAGCCTCAATAGGGAGAATGCAAACATGCACGGAAATCGGACGCGGGAAAGACTGCTAGCAGGAAAACAGGTCCATGTATTGGGAGGCCACAACCACACTGCTGCAACCATTGACTTTATCGGTCCATTAGGTTTCGATGGTTTTTGGATTGAAGGCGAGCATGCAGGGGTTTCATTCGACAAGATAGGCGACGTATCCAGAGCCTGTGACCTGTGGAATATCTCGTCCGTTATGCGTGTGCACGATAACAATGCAGGGCTAATCGGGCGCACGCTGGACTGCGGCGTCAACGGAATCGTTGTACCACATGTGAGCACAAAAGAAGCGGCAGAAAATGTGGTTAAAGCGACCCGGTTCGCCCCGGTCGGTATGCGAGGAATGTACTCGGGGCGCAGAGGCTACGGTGTGGAAGACTACGTTAAGAAAGCCAACGATGAGATACTCACCGTCGTGCTCATAGAAGAGATGGAAGCGGTCAACAACCTTGATGAGATACTCTCTGTGGACGGCATAGATGTCTTCTTCGTGGCGCCCGGGGATCTGGCCCAGACGATGGGTTACGTCGGGGACTGGTTTCGACCGGAGGTTCAGGACGTGGTCTCCAGTACGCTCAAGCGCATCGTTGATGCCGGAAGAATCGCTGGCACTCTCAACAATAAAGACACCCTTCAAGAGCACCTGGATATTGGTGTCCAATTCCTTCACATGTACTATGACGCATGGATTAAAGAAGGAGCAGCACAGTACTTCAGCGAGATAGATTCCATGACCAAGTGAGAAGCCCGCAGGAGCTTTTATCATGCTCATAAGTTTACACCGCTATGTCAACCGATAGCCTGAATAGACGAGCCCTGTTATGAACACTTCACTTCATGTTGAATCCCCCTTGTGGGATTCGGTGCCGATGTCCGATGCTCTAGGATCTGAGGTACTCATGAAAATGGATGCCCTTCAGCCCGTGGGATCGTTCAAGATTCGTGGCATCGGCAATCTCTGCCGAATTCGCTGCGAGGATGGTGCCACCGGGCTTGTTTCTTCTTCCGGTGGCAATGCGGGATATGCGGCCGCTTATGCTGGGAGGAAACTGGGTGTCCCCGTTACCGTTGTGGTGCCGGAAACTACATCCGAGTGGATGCGTGATCTTCTGCGCAAGGAAGACGCACTGGTGGTGGAGCACGGTACCTCATGGTTTTATGCCCATGAATTTGCGGTGGGATTGGCAAAGGACCAGGGAGCTGGATACATACACCCGTTTGATGATCCGCACATTTGGCATGGCCACGCTACTATGGTGGACGAAATGGCGCGTCAGGGACCGAAGCCTGGCACCATCGTGGTCGCGGTCGGTGGTGGTGGTCTATTGTGTGGGATAATCGAAGGAATGCACCGTGTCGGATGGCAAGATGTACCGCTTCTCGCGGTGGAAACCGAGGGGGCCGCATCGTTTGCCAGCGCCGTCGCAGCCGGAAAGATCGTGACGCTTGACCGCATCGATACTATCGCGGTCACGCTGGGATCTCTGTCCGTGACACAGCAGGCGCTGGATTGGACGAAGAAGCACACCGTGATACCGTGGCTCGTCAGCGACAGACAGGCAGTAACGGCATGCCGCCGCTTCCTGGATGACCACAGAATACTCGTGGAACCTGCGTGTGGTGCTGCACTGGCTGCCGTCTATGACAGAGCGGTCCCTATTGCCAACAAGAGCCCGGTGATGGCTGTTGTTTGTGGCGGCGCCGGGGTAAACATTTCACTGCTCGACCAATGGCACAAGAACCTATAGGTCTTTCCTGGAAAGGATATATATGAGGCACGCCCCCAATGCCCCGAATGTGGTCTCCATTTCCACGCCCATGGCGCCACCAGAGTGGGCCCTGCTTGAACGAGAATTGTTGCGATCACAATCACAGGCCATCGAAGCCTTCTATCATCATTACTTTGATGAGCGAGGGTACCTATTGTGTGTCCCGAGATGGGGCGGAGATGACGGCCCGGATGACGCGGCGGAGAACTTCGCAAAGTGGCCCGAGCTCCACGCTCTGGGTGCGGACGATCTGGTTCTGAATCTGTATAAAAAGGCCTGGGACGGCCACCTTCTTCAATACAGTGAAGCCAAAACTGTCGATGTAGAATTTGCACGCGACGGAATGTACTTCAAAGAATTTCCGACCATGTTTGACTGGATGCACAACGGGGAGGGCTTCACTGCGTTTTTTCATCAGGGGTTGTCCGATCCCTACGACAAGAAGTTCCAGGACCGAACCCGTCGATTCATAGGATTCTACATGGGAGAAGATCCCCTGGCAGACAACTGGATCGAGGAACACAAAGTAATCAAAAGCATGTTCAATGGCAGCAGAGGATCCATGCTAAGAAAGGCTACCGGACTGGACTGGGCGGGCGATCCCATCGAGGTCGAGGGCCGTTTTGATCCCGGACATGGAGAGCGGAATTACTCTGAGATGGTTGCCCACTTCAAAGATTACAATGACGTGGCGGGCGATCATCCGCTGAACATGGGCGTGACTACCGTTGCGATGAACGCCTTCATGATTGATGGTTGTGAGAAGTATTACACCTGGGCGAAAGAATACCTGGATGCCTGGGTATCCCGTACCGATGACAACGAAGGGATCACACCAACCAACATTGGCCTGGATGGCTCACTGGGCGGCGCTTGTGATGGTAAATGGTACGGCGGCGTGTACGGTTGGAATCTCACTGTCGAGGTACCACAGACGGGTGAGATGGCCAATCGTCCCTTCTTCTTGATTCGCGTCCACTGGAGCTTTGCCAATGGCTTGCTACTGACGGGTAATACACGCTACATCGATGCATGGCGCGGCGTGATAGACGGTGTAAACAGCAATATGAAAGTGGAAGATGGGCAGGCACTTTACCCGCATATGCATGGGGACGATGGCTGGTACGATTACCGTCCTGAACGCTTCGACACCGGTGCCAGAGAGCTCTACTATTGGTCTATGGAAGCGTCTGACCTGGAACGTGTATCAGAGGATCCCTGGTATAGTTATCTTAGTGGTTCCGACCCGGAATTTCCCGTCCGGTCATTACGAGACGATTTGAACTATGTCCGTGAACGGGTGGTTAAGATGAGAGAGGACCTCTCAACGCCGGATACGCGCATGTCGGACGATCCCAATGGGATCAACCCGGGTATGGTTGACGCACTAATCCAACTCATGCTCGGAGGGCTGCCTACGGGGCATCTTGGCCATCCGCTACACTGTAGATTACGCTACTTCGATCCGGCGAGAAACCGTGCGGGCATTCCAGAAGACGTTGCCGCATTGGTAGACGCGATGTCATCGAACGAAGTCTCGGTCACCTTAGTCAACATCGACCAGGTGGCTTCGCGAACGGTGGTGGTTCAGGGCGGCGCGTACGGCGAACATCAGATTGACCAGGTGCTCAGAAATGACGAAATCACCGAGGTAAACGGCAATAGCTTTACGGTACACCTTGATCCCGGCTGTGGATGCCGCCTGACCATAAAGATGAATCGTTACGCCAATCGCCCCACCTTTGTCTTTCCTTGGGATCGCAGGTGACGGCCCAATACATCCGGGCACAAACCGATACGCCCTCCGGTTCAATCGCGATCTGACCGGGTGTCATAATAGTATTGCGAATATAAAAAAGAGGCAGGAGCAGAAGAACATGTCATTGAACCATATCCGACAACGGTTACATGATCGCCAAATGGCACTGGGTGTGAGTATGTCGGATCCATCAACGGAATTGATCGAACTGGCCGGTAGAATGGGACTAGATTTTGTGCATTTCGACGGCCAGCATAGCCCGATGGCACCGGAGCGTGTCGGTGTCCTGTGTCAGATTGCCGACGGTTATGGTATCACCCCTACCATGCGGATACCCGACAAGAACGCAAGTACGATACTTGGATATCTTGACAAAGGGGTCCGGGTTCTTGTGGTGCCAGATCTACAGACGAAGGAAGAGGCTGAATCTCTTGTCCAGCACGCCTACTTCGCACCAATTGGCTGCCGTAGCGCTACCAGCATCCGTACCACTTATCATCAGGATGAGGGAGATCGATTCGCCCTCTTCTGCCACATCAACATGGCCACGATGGTCGTCCCGCAACTGGAAAGCGTGGCGGCTCTCGAGAATCTGGATGAGATTCTGTCCGTGCCAGGCATCGATTACTACACCTCCGGATTCGAAGATCTGGCGCAATCCATGGGGTTTCCGGGGGAACCGGGGCACCCCGACGTCAAGGCCGCATGGGCCGCAGCGACAGGCAAGATCAGGGCTGCCGGAAAGAAGATCTATGAAGAACATGTGGCATCGGTCGATGTATTCACGCTGATTCATAGAGGCCTTAATGATTTCCTGCAGGGCCATGACAGGACCAGTGAACTAAACTGGTAGCTGCATAGAGCTAAACCTCGATATAGTCAGTACGACTAATATCGCCAGAGGGGATTCCCGGTCCCATGCAAGACCACGTCCGTTCCGAATTCAGATTCACCCAATTGCTTGTGGCGACCGTGCTGTTGATGATCGGTTATCCATATTTCAGTGACGATTCGGTGGGAGCATTCCTCGGTGGGATGAGCTCATTGATAATCTGCTGTGCAGGGGTGTATGCTGTACATACCACGCGATGGCGATTCGCGGCAGCCATCGTATTTGCACTGTTCGCAGCGGGATCGTTGACCGTGATTGATTTCGTTCAGGGCGTGCGAGGTCACCCTCTCGTTGAATTCTCGTTCTTTCTCTTCTATAGCTTTATAACTTTAGCGGTATTCCTTGAGGTCATCCAGACGATAGACATCAAGCGAGATACCATCTTCGGTACCGTCGCGGTCTATCTCCTGGTGGGATTGACCTTTGGGACGCTTTACGACTTTGTAGAGACCATATCCCCGGGATCGTTTCACGCCCACGTAGTATTCGCAGGTGTGGACGGAGGACTCGGTTTTCGACAACTGCTCTATTTCAGCTTCATGACGTTGACGACGGTGGGCTATGGAGATATCACCGCAGTGACGGCCCCCGCACAGTCCGTAGTAGCTATTGAAGGTGTAATTGGCGTCTTGTACGTGGCGGTGTTGGTAGCTCGCATCGTGGGCATCTATAGTGCGAAGAGGGAATCAGACTTTTAATATGGCTGCCACGCGCGTCAAACAAACCACCAGGAAGATCTCCTGCACAGCTGGAAGATCTCCATGGGCTTCACTGTTGATAAACTGATCGAGTGTCATAAGCGTTAAATAGACCGAGAGCGTATCAAACGTGTTCTGCTGATCAGGATGAAATGTATCGCGAATCAATGCCGAAAGCATCCGACCGTGCCCCATCATCCCCGCAGTATCCTCATTCTCGTGGTCCTCTTTGAAGTTCTTGTAGATGATGGCGATGGACGCGCGGGTATCGTCTGGCAAAGCCGTAGTCTCCGCTAAAACATCGATGGCACTTTCAAGGGCATCTTCCAACTCCTCGTATCGTTTATGTACCTCCAACGACAAGTATTGATAGAACTCTCCATTGGCGCCAATGGTGCGGCATATACTGTTGAGAAATTGGAGTCGAATTGCTTTGGACTGAAATGATTCCATGCGTTGGAAAACGGGCTTTATGATTCGTTGATCCCCAAACCGACTCAGTGCCTCAACCAATGATGGGAAGGTCCGGGCGTCAAATGCGTGAGAAAAATGCCAGAAGAGCATCTCTTCGACATCCACTCCGCCAAATTCTGCCAAGCCCTGTATGGCACTGATCTTGATTCTAGGGTCCGGATCGTCCAATGCGGCAAACAGAGGATCCACTGCAACGGGATGACGTAGCCGCCCTAGCGCTCTAGCCGCCTCTTCACGAATATCAGACGTTCCATCCTGCAATACTCCCACAAGCATATTCGAAGCCTGTTCAGACCGCGTCTCCCCGAGTGCCCTCGCCGCCTGTCCACGTACAGCGGGACTTGCATCTGACAGGGCCTCCGTCAGATGGGCCACGGCGAGAGGATTCCGAGAACGTCCCAGAGCGAAGGTGGACTTGGCACGGCTCTCCTCCCGGGTTACCACGTTGAGCATGATGTTGTGGAATGCATAGCTGAACAAATTTCCCTGGAAGATCTGCGAAAGCAGACTCCTCGATGAGGTATCACTCATATTGTTAGAAACCTTGCGGATCAAGAAGGACGGCACGAATCTAAGTACACAGCTGATCATAAACATCAGGTTGATATCGCCGAGTGTGAAGCCCCAAATCGTGGTCTGATATCCGGCCAGCGATGCCACCATGATGCCACCTGCTATGGGCCCGATGGCTGATATTAGGTTTATACACGTAGACCAGGATGCAAGATAGGAAACTCGTCGCTCCTGATTGGCCTCGGGAAGCAAGCCATACAACATAGGCGTAATCGAAACATTAATACCGGACATGACAAATCCGGCGATCAACATGGCCACTGTCACCATAGCAAAGTTTCCAGGCTGACAGAGCCCCCAAAGAATTGCGTTCAGGGCTGCGGGGATGAGTAGAATTTGAGCGACAGGTTTGCCTCCGAATCGATCGATCAGACTGCTCCACACCCGATATCCTACAATAGTCGACACGACGCCGAGCCCATTCAAGAGTGCTATCGCTGTGTAGCTGAAACCCAGTCGGTCAAGCATGTAGACACTGAAGAGAGGTGAGGCGACACCAACAGCGAGATTCCAGGAGGCATAGTAGATGAGAAGATGTCGGAACTGGATATCCCGAAACGGGAGGATGATCTTCTGCAGAATGTTGCCCTCCTCAGGGGCTTCAT
>JABIQT010000901.1 GCA_018667995.1 Candidatus Latescibacterota bacterium | reverse complement strand
GAACAGGGCGGTATCGTCATCGGTAGACCATTTCCGGAAGGCCGGATAGACCCTCTTTTGTTTCGGGACATGCTCATCAAGATTATGCCCACTTCCATAACGCAGAACATCGAGGGCGTTCGATGGTCCAAACTGATCTTCAATCTCAATAATGCACTTGCTGCAATAACCGGACATCCTATGCAGGGATTCTCGGAGAATCCCGGATTGTTTCGGGTTGCGGTGAGGATGATGAAGGAGGGCCTGGCGGTGGCCCATGCTCTTGGCATTCAACTTGAGCCCATCCCTGGCTCCCCAGTCGGCCTCATGAAACTACTCGCAATGCTCCCTGTAAGGATAGGAGCCAGCCTGGCCCGCATAGGCTTCAATCGTGCGCGTCGGCGACTATATGATCAACCCCTGTACGGTTCCACGCTTCAGAGCTTGATGCGGCATCGTCCTACGGAGATTGACTATCTGAATGGAGAAGTCGCAAGGCTTGGCCAGACAGTCGGCATAGACACGCCCGTTAATGCCGATATAGTAGACCTGGTACACCAGGTCGAGAAGACTGGCAAATTCATGAGTCCGGTGGATCTGATCAATAAGACGGAAGGCGCGTGAATCGTGAAGAAACTCTTGCTCTTAATGCTTGTGACCGCTTTTCCCAGCTACTCGGACGGGCAAGGCCCGCTGAATACCGTGGGGAAGCGCCTTCCGTCGGATGCCGCTCCATTGGACCAACAGGTATTCCGCTACTTGATGGTAGAGCCGCTGAACTACGATATCAGCATTGCGCTCTATGAGGCACAGGGCGCCGTGCCGTTGTTTGAACGGCTGGCCATGCTGAATGAGGATCTGGAATTAGTGCCCGCTGCCGCTACGCACTGGCAGGTCGCGGAAGACGGCAGGACCTGGACCTTTCACCTACGAAAAGACGGCGCCTGGAGTGATGGAAGACAGGTGACGGCGGGTGATTTTGAATACACATTCAAACGGTTCCTGAATCCTGCTGAGGCCAGCGCCTACGCATTTTTCTATTACGAAATAAAAGGAGCGAGAGCGTACAATCACGGTGAAACGAACAATCCGCAGAACGTTGGGATCCGTGCAATTGATGATTACACGCTCGAGGTGGAGACCGAGCAACCTTGTCCCTATCTTCCCTATATCATGGCCTTCAGCGCATCAGGCCCCGTTCCACGCTGGCAGATCGAGAAATATGGTCGCAAGTGGAGCGACGCGGAGACTTTCGTCTCAAACTCCAGCTACACGCTCAGTGACTGGCAGAAAGGGCGACAGGCCACGCTCTCCCTGAATCCGTATTACACGGGGCCACACAAGGGCTTCCTGGAGAAAATCATCCAGATATTTATCACGGGTGAGGGCGGAACTGCCCCCTATGAGAACAATGAAGTGGACTATCAACGTATCTACGTGTCGGACCTTAGACACCTTGAGAGCGACCCCGCAGTTCGATCACAGATTGTCCGCTACGCTTTCCCGGAGACTGCATATCTCTTCTTCAAGACCAGGCAGGCCCCATTCGATAACCTGAAGGTGCGTCAGGCAATTAGCCACGCTATCGACCGAGATGCTATTTGTCGAATTGCGCTGCGTGGCACCGCCCTCCCGGCATATAGCATGCTTCCCCGTTACTTTCCGGGTGAGTCTCAGGAACGCCTGAAGGACATCCAGGCCTATGATCCGAGCCAAGCTCGCGCGCTGCTCGCTGAGGCGGGATATCCCGGAGGTCAGGGATTTCCGCGTGTGGATTTCTGGATCGGGAAGACCACGCCAACAACAAGCATCCTGGCGCAAGCGGTTCAGGCGATGCTCAAATCGAATTTAAACATCGACCTGAACATGCGTACCTCAGAGGATAAGGTCTATCGGGACAACATGTACAATTGGAACATACCCATGGGTCTTGGCGGCTTTAACACCGATTACCCGGATGCGAACAACCTACTGGCCATGGTCTGGCGCTCACAACCCTCGGGGTCGGGACGGCAGGACTGGCAAAGCGATCGATTTGACGAACTTGTGGACGCGGCCGCCGCGGAACTGGATACGGAGGAACGCTTGACTATGTACCGCGAAGCCGAACGAATCCTCGTTGAGGACGTTGGGGGAGTCTTCCTAATGCACCAACTCACCGT
>JABIQT010000266.1 GCA_018667995.1 Candidatus Latescibacterota bacterium | reverse complement strand
CACCCCGGATTTGGGATGATGCCAGATACACGATAGAGGCTAGTCACACCGGCGCGCAACTCCCGGACTCGCTGCCCCTGTTCGCGGGACCAACTATGGATGCCTTGGTCGAACCTCCAGAAGAGACCGCTGACTTTCCCAACTACCCGGAATCCGACGATGCACCCGACCTGGAGCTTGACACAGTAACCCAGGCACGGCTGAACGTAACCAGGGGAATTGGTTTGACCTGGTGGCGCATTCAACCGACCCATACGGGGACCGTGACGATAGAATTGGCCGCTCCGAGCAACCTCGCTCCTCCATATTTAGGGCTCTATGATGAGGACGAGAACCCGGTTGAGACATTCTATGATGCCCGGGAACGCCTCCAGTTGGCTGTACTTGGTGGCGAGGACTACCTGGTCAAGGTTTTCGCCCAGGATAGTCAGGTGCATATCCCCTATACCGTTCTTGCCAGGTTCAAAGAGGACCTTGAGATCTTTTCAGGACCTGATCAACGACCTGATGGTGCCAGAAGGCTAGCTTTCCAGAAGAGGGTCGATGACTCCGTCTCCATAGATGAGGGAGATCTCACGGACTGGTGGCGTGTGGAGATGCCTGCGTCCGGAAAAATGGCGATACAGTTCGAGGCAGATGACGCCGAGGATGTTCGTCTTCAGGTGTTTCGAGCAGGCGACGTGGGCGATGGCTTAGCCTTGGACGAGAAAGTGGCGCTATTGACGCTTGACGGTGACGAGGAGGGCCGTATCGACGGAGCTGCCGGAGCTGCCTATTATCTGACAGTGGCTGTTGTTGGTGATTCTGAGGGCAGTGATTATCGTCTATTTTCCTCATTTTCATTGGATCCCGATGCCAATTCGGGACCGAATGCGACTGCATCCGGAGCTAATCCCCTGCCCCTAAACGATGGCGTGCGAGAGTCACTTGATTACGATCGTGGTGATAAAACTGATTGGTGGCGTGTATCCGTTCCTGGACCTGGTCAGTTGACTATAACTTTAAGCGGCCGAAAGGCCTCAGCAGATCTTCAACTGGAAGTGTATGACAGTGAGGCGGAGAAACTGCTCGAGCAGTCTACCACAGCTGCTGGCAGGGAGGAGCTATCCTGGGAATTGTCGGATCGTGGGACATATCTTGTCAAGGTGTACGCAGAGGCAGAAGGTGACGCTAGTGCCTATCAGCTGAGCACCTGGTTTTCGGTCGCTCCCAATGCGAATTCCGGACTCGATCGTACGGCAACGGGCGCCCGGGAGCTAAGTGTAGGCAGGTCTGCCAGGAACAGTGTAAACTTTGACGATGGCGATAAGACGGATTGGTGGAAGGTTGAGACCCCCGGGCCGGGTACGCTGATCCTGGAATTGGAAACGGACAAGTTCATGGCTGATCTGAACTTGAATGTGTATACCAATGGTGACAGCACCCTTGTGGACGGTTCCTCCTCCAACCAGAACAGTCGTGAAATCGTATCGGTAGATGTTGAAGAAGAAGGTTGGTATTATGTTGAGATATATGCCCATGGTGCCGGAGATGAAAGCAAATACAGGGTAGCTGCGTCGTTTACGCAGAAGAATGAATAGTGTCCGGTGATTGGTGCACCGGAGGGCGACTTGACAGGTACGTCTCCTGCGCATGTCGCCCGCACTCACATGCCGCATAGAACCACCAATTAACGGAGGAAGCGCATGGCGGGAGACGTATCACTCCAATGCCAGACAGACAGACCTTTGTACCCGGTAACAGGATCTGATCAGGCCGTCCACGTTTTACTGGAAATTCGACCGGCGGAGATCGAATCGTTCACGCGAACGCCGGTGAATCTTTGCCTCGTCGTCGACCGAAGTGGATCGATGACCGGTGAAAAGATAGATAGCGTGAAGAAGGCTGTAGCACAGATATTGGATCGTCTTGGTCCTGACGATTACATTTCTCTGGTTCTTTTCAATGAGAGGTCTCTCGTTGCTTTACCTGCCCAGAATATCCAGGATATTGAGCGACTCAAGGCGCGAATAGGGTCGCTGCAGGCTGAGGGTGGAACATCGATGTCCAAGGGTATGCAGGATGGTCTGGACGAATTGCGCAAGCACACAGGGCCTACGCGAACCAGCCGCATGCTGCTACTGACCGACGGGCAGACGTGGGAAGATGAAGCCGACTGCAAGCATCTCGCTTCAGAGTGTCAGCTGAGCGACATAACCATTACCGCATTGGGTGTCGGTGAGGACTGGAATGAGACGCTTCTGGATGCAATAGCCCGCAACTCTTCTGGTCGGGCCGATTATGTGGATTCGCCCGAGAAGATCATCTCGAATTTTGAGGACGAGCTGTATCTGCTGCAGAATGTGGCAATCCAGGGAACCAGTGCATCCATCCACTTAAGCAAAGGAGTGACGCCACGTAGAATTTACCGTGTCATTCCAGATATTATTGATCTGAGTCACACAGCTTCGTCAGATCGCGATATTTCTGTTGAATTGGGAACTGTCGACAAACAGAATGGTCAAACTCTCTTGCTCGAACTAGGGCTGCCGGCACGGCCTGCCGGCCGCTATCGAATAGCCCAGGCTGAGATAGCCTACACGGTGCCTGGAGAGGCGCCCGTCAGTGAGTCTGTAACATCTGATATTATCATCCAAACGTCTGACAATAAGGAAGAGACTCGGACGCGTGAGGGGGCGGTGATGAATATCATTGAACGTGTGACAGCCTTCCAACTTCAATTGGAGGCGCGAGAGGCGCTGGCTACTGGGAAACTCGACGTCGCCACTGTAAAGCTCAGAGAAGCCGCGACACATTTGCTTGATATGGGCGAAAATGAGCTCGCCGCCGCAGCATCGGAAGAGGCAGATAATCTTGAAAATCAGGGCGAGATGTCGTCGACTGGAACAAAGAAGCTTCAGTATGGTACTCGGAAATTGACGCAGAGACTGAGCGAAGAAGGCTAGGAGCATTGTCCGATGGATAGGTTCTGATTTTCAGGGACCAAATCGAAGAGGAGAGGTGACCCATGAAAGTATGTCCCGACTGCAATACCGAGAACGAAGATGTAGTCGAATACTGCAAGGACTGCGGTGTGGATTTGACAGCCGTTGAAGTAAAACATGAAGCCGATGCCGAAGTGGAGGAGACCCCTGCTTCTACATCGGATGCTGCTGAGGTTTCGGATGACCAATCAGGAGACGCCATCGAGCTTGAGGTGGGCGAGGATTTGGACGCAGATGTCTCCACCGATGAGAATGCCTCAGATGTTGCCGATGAATTGGTAGAAGTCGCTGACGACGGGGAGCAGCTCGAGGGGCCATATCTCGTAGTGGTTACGACGGGCGACAAAATACCTCTTACCAAACCCGAGATGGTCATTGGTCGCGAGGATCCGATCAGCAATATCTTCCCAGACATCGATACTACGCCTTTCGGTGGGTTGGAGGGTGGGGTTTCAAGAAAGCATGCTAAACTGATCGAATCTGCGGGCCAATACAGCATTGAGGATTTGAATAGCACGAACTATACCTTGGTCAACAAAGAGAAGCAGGAACCCTCCGCAGCTCGTCCGTTGGTTGCAGGTGACGAGATCCGTCTTGGGCGGGTGGCCATGCTTTTCATGCTCTA
The DNA here is from genome assembly GCA_018667995.1 of Candidatus Latescibacterota bacterium. Classification (GTDB taxonomy): domain Bacteria; phylum JAAXHH01; class JAAXHH01; order JAAXHH01; family JABIQT01; genus JABIQT01. The sequence continues at coordinate 12,249 of JABIQT010000266.1, read as the reverse complement.
AGGATCAACCATGCCTGATCGTGTCAAGCTGGCCTTTGTTGGCTGTGGCAACTGTCTCACTGTGAGTTTCGGTCCAGTGCTGCCCTTCATCGATGGACTAGACGTTGTCGCTGCAGTGGATCCCAGCGCTACGGCTCTTGCTTTGGCGTGTGACACCTACGGAATTACAGCGGGGTACACGACGCTGGAGGAGTGTCTTGAGAAGGAATCCATAGACGCTGCTCTCATCGCCGCCCCAGTATTCATGCACCAGGATCTGGCTATAACTTGTGCTAAGAAGGGCATCCATGTGCTTCTCGAGAAGCCTATGGCCAGAAATCTGAGTGAGTGCGAGGCGATTATCTCGGCGCACGAATCTGCCGATACGATCTTGATGATGGCCTTTATGAAGCGATTTAATCGGACCATGCTGGCGGTGGATACATTGTTGTCCAACGGAGCGATCGGTCAGGTTATGGGCATTCGGCACAACTGGGATTGGGGTGGAAACGAACAGGCGAGCTTCGCCGATCAATGGCGTGGCCGTCGCGAGACATTGGGGGGGCAGTGGCAGGATCATGGATCCCACAGCGTGGATCTGGCCCATTGGTGGGCGGGGCCAATTCGTTCCGTCATGGCTACTTTTGACATAACCGAACCCAATTATGATGTGGAGAACGAGTACAACGTGATCTGTACCCATCAATCTGGTGTCCGCAGCGTACACCAGTCGACCAAATTCTTGCATAGAGAGAATGAAGAGCACTACGAGATATTTGGTGAAACTGGGTCGATCGAGCTACGGCACGCCTCCGGAGTGTGGCAGCACACGACACCCTATGAAGCCTATCTGCACAGATATGGTAGAACGCGTGAGAATATCAGTCCCAGTTTTAGCCGGAACTGGCTCGAAGAAGGTCGTATATTTGGTCAGTACAAGGTGGAACTCGATCATTTTACATCGTGTGTACGCAAGGGCAACCGACCGACTACTGACGGGCCATCTGGCCGAGCGGTTATGGAGGTAATCTGCGCTGCTTACCTCTCAGCGATCGAGCATCGAGAGATCAATCTGCCGTTGACAAAAGACGTAGATTCTTCTATATTATTCGACTCGATTGAGCCAAGAATTCCACCCCGTTATAGAAATCAGGCCCGAAGATAATGCCAGTCCATAACCTGCGCGTCGCACGTGTGATTCAGGGAGTCAACGGCGGCATAGCATGGATTGTCATCTGCCTGGTATTCATCATCACAGTCCCGTTCTTTCGAAGCATCAGAGCACGCTTGACGCGTGGCAATGACGTCGGTACGAGAAGCACCCCTATAGATCCGAAAGAATAGTCCCTCGCGCCTGATAGCCTTTCCTATATGATCCATCCTATTGCTACCATCGGACTCTTCACTGATCCCCATTTCGCCCATCTTTTCTATGGTGATCGGCACTGTGAGGACTCGCTTCACAAGCTCTCAGCGTGTGTTGAGATCTTTTCCAGTCGAGGTCTTGATACGGTGATCAACCTGGGTGATTTCATCGACAAGGCCGAAGACAAGCATACTGAACTTGAGAATCTCAATACTATCCGAGGTGTTTTCGAGCACTTCCAGGGCTCACGACATTTCGTCATCGGTAATCACGACGTGGCCACACTCACAAAATCTGAATTCCTGGCAGGCTGCGGGACAGCAACGGAAAAGACCTACTACGCATTTGACTGCCATGGTGTGCGCTGTGTGATCCTTGACAGCAACTGTCATAGAGACGGGCGTGATTTCTCCGAAGGTGATTTTGATTGGGACAATGCCTGGATTTCCGATTCCCAAATCGCCTGGCTCAGCACCGAGTTGTCGTCCGCCCATGATCAACAAGTACTCGTATTCTGTCACGGAAACCTGGATGGCAGATTGTGGAACGGGCAATTGGATCCCCATGTGGTGAAGAACGCGACCAGGGTTCGTGCCCTTCTGGAGGATTCAGGAGTGGTTCGTGCTGTAATTCAGGGGCATTATCACACCGGTCTCGCAAATGTCGTGGGGTGCATTCCCTATATCGGTCTGCGGGCCATGGTCGTCGGTCCAGGCCTGGATCAGAATGCCTATGCCATACTCTCTGTTTTTGAGGACGGACGACTGGAGTTGGAGGGCTTTGGGAAGCAACCTTCCATATCCATTTCCGCTGACGGTGAGATTACCTCATGAAGTTACTGGTGACTAATGATGATGGATTCGACGCTCCGGGCATTGCTTCCCTGGCCAATGTGGCAGGACCATTGGGCGACTTGGTTGTGGTTGCACCTGCCCTTCCCCAATCGGGTATTGGCCATCAGGTGACGGCTTATGATCCCATACTGGTAGCAGCGGATGACACTAATCGATACCGCGTACACGGTACACCAGCCGACTGTTCACGAATCGGTCTTAGAGAGTTCCTCCCCGATGCCGATTGGGTAATAGCAGGAATTAATAATGGTGGCAATTTGGGCGTGGATGTCTATATGTCGGGCACGGTGGCTGCTGCGCGTGAAGCGGCTTTACTTGGGTATCGGGCTATGGCGGTCTCACACTATATAGTCAGGGACCGGCCCTTGGATTGGGCGCTGACAGAGCGGCGGATAACGCCAATTCTGAAAATGCTCCTGGAAATGGATCTCCCGCAGAACCACTTTTGGAACGTAAATCTACCTCATCCGACTCACGATCGTGAAAGCCTCCCTCACACATTCTGTGATGTTGACTCGGGGCCCCTGGATGTACGATTCGAGCGTCAAGGAGACCACTATTCCTACTCTGGTGATTATCACGCCAGACCCCGTCAGTCTGGTAGGGATGTGGATGTCTGCTTTGACGGGCATATTGCCATTTCGAAGGTACCGCTTGATGTTACAAACGCTCGGTAACGACCAGCCTTTCCTAGTTGTGTTCCTACCTCGAAACTCCTATATTTTATCTTCAATGCACAGCAGTCCATCTCGCAGAATCCACCTTTACGTACACAGACAGCACCAAGGAGCAATCGATGCCCGTCGTCCCCTATGACGCTTTGTGCACGGTAAGTCTCGACATTTTCAAGGCTACAGGAATCCCTGAAGACGATGCCCGAATACTCGCAGACCATGTAACTACCAGCAATCTTCTCGGACATGATAGCCATGGAGTCTGGTTCATGCCGCGTTACGTACCCGCGCTTCGAGCGAATTACCGGAAGTGGGAAGACCATGAGGTAACTAAAGATGCGCCCTCCTTTGTCCAGATAGACGGAAAAGGAGCCAATGGTATCGTTGCGGTCACGAGGGCGGTTGATCTGGCAATGGAGAAAGCGAGCAATACAGCCTTTGGGATGGTGGGTTTAAAGAACGTATCGCACATCGGTCGGCTGGGCGACTTTCCACCGAGAATGGCCGAGAAGGGAATGATTGGCATGGTTTGGATGAACGGTGGAGGCGAGTTCCTTTCTCCCTTTGGAAGCGCTGATCGGCGTCTGCGACCCGAGCCCATTGCTTTTGCTGTTCCCCGCAAGAATGGTCCGGCCTTTATGCTGGATATGACACTGAGTGTCGTCGCCGGAGGGAAGATTGAGCAGAAAATCCTGCGCGACGAACCCATTCCGGATGGTTGGCTCGTGGATCAGGATGGCAAGTACGTCAATGACGGAAAACGATACCACGCAGAACCTGAAAATGTCGGAGTGCTCCCGCTGGGAGGCATGCAGTTCGGACACAAAGGGCACGGCCTGGCTATGATGATCGAAATGATCGTCGGTCCGCTCGCTCTGGCTGGATGCACCGGCGGTAAGGGCGGGGGAGGAATCATGATCCTGGCAATTGACGTTGCCCAGTTCATGGATCTGGAAGAATACAAGGAAGAGGTCGAAACCCACGCGGATTATGTGCGGTCGGCCAGAACCGTGCCGGGATTCTCCAAAATATACGCACCCGGTGACATTGAGGAGGAGCGCCGTACGGAACGCCTTCGGGATGGTATATTGATTCCGGATCCGACCTGGGAAGAGATCCTGGAAACGGCACAGGAACTTGGCGTCACCGTGCCGGAAATAGGATAGCATCGTTTTATCGAACCAATGCATCACGGTGGGAGATTGAGCCCGGTGAGGGGGTGTGCTTATCTCGGTCTACCGCTGCCTGACCTGTATCCATTATCACATCAGATCTCCCAATAAAGCATTCTGAGTCAACTGAAATACCAGAGGGTATCATCGACCTTGAAAGGAGGGGCACGTGTCTGTAATGACCGAAATCGATGTGTTGAACGAGGATCAAGTTGCCTTTTATAATGACAATGGATTCCTCCACATCCCGGAAGTGTATACAGCTGAAGAAACGCAGGAGCTCTCGAATGAAATGGATCGGCTCGTAGAGGATTGGGCATTTACCAGTCCAGGCTGGTCCGGTCCATGGCGGCACGCCTACATGGATCCCGAAACCGAGGCCCAGTCGAAGCTTACGGCAATGCATGATCTCCATCTATATTCGGGAGCGTGGGCACGGGCCGTAATCAATCACAGATTGGTTGGGGGTCTGACTCAGTTGCTGGGGCCGAACCTGGAGTTGCACCATACGACGATGCATATCAAACCGCCCCAAACAGGCCATCCCTTTCCGATGCATCAGGACAACCCATTCTACGGTCACAGTGATGGCAGGTACATAGATTGCCTCGTCCACCTGGACGATACATGTCATGAGAATGGTGAAATTCGCTTTCTCGCGGGATCGCACAAGAGGGGACATCTCGAACACGTACTGGAAACAGAGGACGGACCGTGCTCTCCGCACCTTCCGACCGACGAATACAGCATGGATGACACGGTGCCGGTACCAGCGAGGTCGGGTGATGTGGTTCTCTTCTGTATTGATACGGTACACGGATCCTATATCAACCAGACTAAGCAACCGCGTCGATTGGTCCGACTTGGCTATCGAGATCCGGACAATCGTCAGGAATTTGGGCAGAGTTTCGGCCGTCCCGGCTTAATTGTCAGCGGGTACCGATCGAGACGCGATGGGGACGAGTTGTTGCCCGGAAGCTGATGGATTGATCTTTTTGACTAATCAGATTTGATGGAGCAATTGCCATGGCTACCGTCATTGTCGTAGACTACGATCCTGAGTGGCCCCGTGCCTATGGGCGGCTCAGGGATCATGTGTGGCCTATTGTTTCGGATTTGGCGCTTCGTGTCGAGCACGTGGGCAGTACCTCGGTGCCGGGATTGGCGTCCAAACCCATCATAGATATGAGTATCGTGGTGGCCTGCAGTAGTCAGATCGCAGGCGCCATAGAGCGTCTGGGTGCCGTGGGTTACGAACATCGAGGCGATCTTGGAATCGAAGGACGAGAGGCGTTCAAGAGTCCACCGGGACCGATTCGACACCACCTGTATCTCTGTCCCGAAGGCAGTCTGGGACTCGATAACCAGCTCGCCGTGCGTGATTACCTTCGGCTGAATTGGGATATGGTTCAAGCTTACAGCAATCTCAAAGTGTGGTTGGCGGAGCAGTTTTCCGACGACATAGACGAGTATGTGGCAGGGAAATCCGATTTTATTCAGGGGATTTTGCGGGCGCAGGGCTTCTCTGATGATCGTCTTTCGAAAATTGCCAGCGCTAACAAGATCAAACCCCCATCAAAATCACAGGACAGTTCCCATGCAGAATGACGACTACTTTCCTCTGCCAGAATGGGCAGGTGGATGGCGCACTGAGAATCCCCGAGTGTTGGGTGTAGATGCAGACTTGCTTCGGGCTGCCATTGACGCTCACAATCAGGACCAGACCTACACGGGGCATGATGGGGGAGCGCTCCTCATAATCTATCGAGGTCATATCATAGGCGAGACCTATGTTACTGGTTCGAGAGGCGGCCCCCAGCCATGGGGCCACAGTACGTGCAACGACATGAAGTCATCGACAAAATCTGTGTTCGGCACGGCAGTGGGCGTCTTCCTGGAGGAATATGATGATCAGGTCAACCTTGAGACTTTGCTGGTCGGTGAAACCAAGGAAGACTCGCTCATACCGCAAATATGGGACCAGCCACTGACCGATGATCGTAAGCGTCGGATCAAGGTGAAGCACGCCCTCTCTATGACCTCCGGGCATGAATCGCGTGAGCCTTGGTTGGCGCCTTCTAAGCGCATGCATGCAACGGGATATACGGGACCTTTTCAAATGTTCGAGTACTGCTTTGGTTGGTGGCGATTCGAAGGCATTGCCGACCATCACACTCTGATGTTTGATCCAGGATCCGACTTCAACTACAGTAATTTCGGCCTGGAGATGGTGGCGCTGGCCATGCGAAACATCTCCGGACAGGAAGTCGGTCCCTACCTCTACGATCGTGTTCTCGAACCAATCGGCATGCCTCCTGGAATTCGGGACAATGCCTATGTCGAGATGCCGTACTCGGATGACCAGGAATTGAATTTTGCCTCAGAACCTGGTTGGGGGCGTGGCGGGAGTGAAGGCTGCAATGCCTACGGAGCAGACAGGAGCCTCAGCAGTTATGGATACAACTCCATTGTCGGAAGCACCTTTCGATGCAGTCCAAGGGATTTTGCCCGGTTGGGGTACCTCTGGTTGCGGGGTGGACGATGGGCAAATCGGCAGTTGGTTTCAGCGGCCTGGATCAGGCAGGCAACAAGCCGTTACGTGCGTGATGACGGATCTACTCCTGCAGGCTATGGCTATACCTTCTGGATCATGGACGAGTGGGACGGCGTCCCTGCCGATCTATTCATGGCTCGTGGGCACAACATGAACCACTGTTACGTCATTCCCAGTCTGGATCTCGTAGTCGTGCGACAAGGTAATGAAAGTCGACCGGGACGAGGGGCCTCGATGTTTGCTCATAGGGTTATTCGTGATATTGTAGCTGCTCTTCCCGAATCGGGTAATTGAGCAAACTCCCACTTCTCGGCTCCTGATTTTCCATTGTATTTATCGTTCGGCGAAACCACTTCACACTTGGGTGCGCGTAGCCAGGCGGAAATCGTGTAATGAGCTGATGCCGTCGCACCGAGTAAATCAGGCCAGGGGAAGAATGACAAGTCTGAAAGACAAAGCGAAGTTTGCCCATGTTGTAGGGCGCATGGACCCCGACAGTCGTCTGGTCGGGGCACGTAGACTACCCGGAGGCGTTTCAGCTGAGGTAACGCTTATTGAGGTAGAGCGCCCGGATGGTGAAATAGAAGAAATGGTCCTCCGACGACACGGTCCCGTGGATTTGCAGCAGAACCCTAATGTGGCGGAGGATGAGTACAGGTTGCTCGAGATAACTGGCAGGTCCGGCTTGGTCACGCCTAAGCCTCGATTTCTGGATCAGAAATGTGATATATTCCCGACCGCCTACGTGGTCCTGGAGTACCTCGTGGGCGAAACCGAGTTTGAACCTGTCGATGTTATCGACTATGTCTCCCAAATGGCCAGGCACCTGACATACATACATGAGATAGATTGCGTCCAACAGGATCTGACCTTCCTGAGAGACCAGACCGTGCTGTATGCTCAGAAGTTCGAGAGCGGGCCGGGGCATCGGGATGGATCAACCCGCGAGGAGAAGACTCGGGCGGCACTGGAGGCCGTTTGGCCACTCCAGTCAAACAATATCCCAGTACTATTACATGGAGACTATTGGCCGGGGAATGTCCTCTGGGAGAACGGTAAGTTGGCGGGGATTATCGACTGGGAGGACGCGCAGTTCGGCGAGCCATTGGCGGATCTGGCCAATGCCAGGCTTGAGTTGCTCTGGGCCTTCGGAGAGGACGCCATGGATTCATTTACCGACGCCTATAAATCAGTATCGACTATTGAATTTACAAATCTTCCTTATTGGGATCTCTGTACATCTCTGCGGCATACATTCGATATCGCGGAGTTCGCCAGCAACCAGGAAGAGGCTGACCGGATGTCAAGACAGCACGATTGGTACGTAGACCTGGCGCTGGAGGCAGTTGGTTCAACTAGCTGCTGAGCAAATTTCAGTCTCCAATCGAGTGATGCTTCATTCGGCCTTTCTGGCAGTCAACGATTGGAGCAAGGGGTCAAGTCCAATCCTACTCCGTGCTGTCCAGATAAGCTTGATTGGCAGCATAGCGAATATCATCGATTATGGTGTGGAGCTGGCCTACTGTGCTGTCGAATACCTGTTTATCCTGGTCGCCACGCGCTCTGAGTCTGGCCATCTGACGGTACTCGGTGACTGCGTCATCCAGTTTTCTGAATAGATTGTCCATGGATCGCTTTCCTAATTCGTCTACAGTTTAATGTTCCTGGTGGTCGAGCCTGATATAGGTTTCATTCCTGCGTTCTGTCGCTCACGACAATCTGCGCAGATCTGTTTTGTTGGGCAGGTGCGAGATCCCATATTGCGCGGCTTGGTTCGACTGTTCCTACGCGACTGGCTTGCAGTGGACCCGCAAACCCAACTGCCCGTCTTTGCGCGGATTCTTTCACGCCACGGACACTATTTCTCTACAAGCACCTATTGTCCTCAGAGTAGGTTTGGTTTCCACCTGCTCCGAGTGCCCACGTGCCGCGGAAGAGAGACTGGCGCTTCGCCGGCATGGCAGAAATAAGCTCATGGCCCAGATTGAGGCGATGCCATTGTGCCCAGATCGAGTTGTAACAGTTGAAGACGGCACATCTGGAACTGTCGGGATTGGTCCAGTTGTTCGCCGCATGTATGAGGCTTTCAGTGAAGATGACAACGGAGCCCGGAGGACAGCTGTACTGATCCATGGTATCGCGCATATTCTGTTCCCAGGGAGACTCACTGATGCTGGGACGATATGGATCGGGACCGCCGTATCCGAATGCCGCTTTGTGTGATCCACTGAGAAAGGTCGTGCCTCCCTGGCCTGACTTGACCTCCTCCAGCTCCCAGACGACCCTTGTTAATCCGGAGAATATCCTGCCCCCCGCAACCTGGTAGCGCATGGCATTTGCTTGTTGCGGTGGCCGGACAACGTGTGGCATCCCGTTGTCGCTTCTTTCTCCTGTATCCCAGCCGGGAGGGCGTACTGTAATGAATGAATTCTCACAGCGGAAACTGTAGCCATCATCCGAGGCGAAGGCCGGCTCTGAAAGGATCTCCGTGAGGATCCCCACAACTGCCGGGTGATCAATCAGTTTCTGCAGGTTGCCTCCAAAGGACTTTTCCGCACCAGCGTATACCTCCGCCTTCATTACCTCAATCTCTGTCTCGTCGAGTACTGACGGGAGCAGGATCCATCCCCGCAAGTCGAAGAAGAACTTCTGCTCTTCCGTCATGGGAACTGGGGCCTGAGCTTCGCTTTCCTCCGTTGCCGCTATTGGGAGTGTCGACATGATTTCCTCTTAAGATTGGATGTTATATGTGTGCTTGAAACCACCACGATGACCATCCGGAGACCAGTACCGATAGTGCCTGGTAGCCACCCGTCGACGGGTGTATCAGGTCGCCAGCCTCCTGTTCCGTCTGCCAGGTTTTACCCGTTCTGAGCGCATCGATCACAGATAGATATGGAACGCCTTCCTGTGCCGCAATATCACTGAGCAGATCACACATGGACTGCCGACGCACGTCCTCCTGAGCGTCCAGCGCCGGAGGCGGGCCAATCAAAAGTGTTGGATATAGTCCCGATGCCTTCGCAAGAATTGCATGGGAGTTAGCCACGGTAGTATCGTGGGCTACCCGCGTCTTGCCTTCCTCCATCCAGCAGTCGTTTGCACCGAATTGGAAAACAATGCGGGTGTCGTGAGGTTTCAGGCGCCTGGCGTCAACTTCGTGCTCCCAGCGATTCAGAACGTCGGTGCTGGTGTCAGCCCGGATACCCAAGTTGTAGCACGTCACGGGACTGCCCTGCAGCCGTGCCTGGGCACAGAGGCGCCCGGGCCATCCCTGGAATTGCGAATCGCCGGTACCGTTGGCGAAAGAATCGCCAATGAAGTTTATTCGGATATCTTCCAACTGCTCCTCCTATACACAACCGTCTTGAGCCTGACCAGCCACCAGGGCATACTCTGGCTGTGGGGGCTTACCAACGTACTTTGAGTGGGCATCCATATAGGCCACCGTCAGGCCAATGCGACGTTTATCACTGGTATTTGCATCGGTGCGATGAAGTGCGAGGCTATGGTGAAATGAGCATCCACCTGCTCTGAGAGGAATGGAGACCTCGCGATCATAGGCGATTTTCTCGTCCTCGACTCTGAAATCCTCCAGATGTTTATGCTCGACTACGCCCAGTTTGTGAGATCCGGGAATGAATCGCATGCAACCATTGTCTTCGGTCGCATCATCGAGGGCGATCCAGCAGATGACAAGGTCGGGGGGGGAGATGTTGGTCCAGTAGGCTGAATCCTGATGAGGAGGCTTGGCGGAGCCGACTCGCGCCGGCTTACACAATGTCTGGTCCACATAGATTTTCAGGTTAGGTCCGATCAAACCGTGGACCACATCCAGGATTTTCGGATGGCGCGCCAGTTCCTGAAATACCAGATCGTATCGGGTGAGATTCCAGATCTTCCGAACATTGTTGAATCGGATGGGATCTGCTTCGGCCTCACCAGCAGTCACCCGGGGTTCGATCTGCACGTACTCTTGTGGAAAATCGACCACTTCATTGCCGATATCCTCGAGGCGCTGGTGCAGTGATTTGACTTCCAGCGACGTCAACATTTCCGGGAAGGGAAGAAATCCATCGCTATTGAACTGGTTAATTTTCTCCTGCGACAACGGCATTGAAGTCTCCTTGGGGTGTTCTCTGTCTCATTGCGGGGAGGCGAGGATACCAAGCCGCAGAACAGGCACATCGATGGATTCTGACTGAGTGATTATTCCGGTATCATTGCGAGTCGAATCGAAATCTGGGATGCCATTGATGAGATCAGTCGTCATGGCTATCGTTCATGAGCGAATGTAGATAAGCGCCCTGATCGCGTACTTTGTCACTATCCTCTCCAGGACCGAAATCTTCCAATGAGATGTGACCGATGTAACCCGTGGATCTCAGATCTCCAACTATTTGGGCGACATTTGCGATTCCATCTTTGAGGCCTCTGAAGGCCCACTGATAAGGAATTACACCATGACCATCACGCTCGCCGGGCACTGGAATCCCATTCCCCATGTGGCAGTGTGCGAGATATGGGCCCAGTAGCTCCATACCCATTAAGCTGTCTTCGAGTCCGACCCGCAGCATGTTCGGCACATCGTAGATGGCACCGATGTGGTCGGGATCCAGGTCTCGCAGGAGCTCTATGGTACGGGCCGCGCTCACTGCGACCGTGCCCACGTGGATTTCGTAGAGAATCTTGACGCCGTATTCCCGAGCAATTTCTACCAGGCCGGCATATCCCGATCGTGCGGCCAGGAACTGGGGTACGTACGGGCGGTTACGGTCCTGCCTGGGGGCACCTATGCGAATCATGGGGGGACTGTCTGGATCAATTGCCAACGCACCCCTGAAGATCTTCAGGACGGTGTCCGTATCGGTCAGCAGGCAATTCGGTGCCAGGGCAGCTACCCTTACGCCGCTTCGCTGAGAGGCCTCCCGTATGGCTTTCGCTTTTTCTACCACGTTGTCTGGACTAACGTCACTAAGATGACGGCCCCAGAAAGACGGTTCACTATCTGACTCATCGGGATTGAATCGGCAACGCAACTCGACAGCATCATATCCATACTCGGCCAGGTTGTCGAAGGTATCATCGAGTGACCAGCGCGGCAGCATTACCGACGTGCAGCAGAGCTTCATGGTTTTTTCCTGTTAAATTAGGATGAGCATCTTCATATTGCGGTCCACCAAGATACAGAACTGGCAGGCGGATACAATTTAAATTTCTGCGTCCTTGCGATTATTCGGCAGGCGCATTGAGAGGATACACAGGCATGAGAAAATGTGCTATTATCGGCGTTAGCGGTGGGCGTGCCGGGGGGATTGCAGAAGCCTATCGGCATGTAAAAAAGGGAACCCTGGCTGCAATCTCGACACGGAACCGGGAGAATCTGGACGAATTTGGGGACCGTTTCGGTGTGTCGTCCAGGTATACGGACTATCGTGAGATGTTCGCGGCCGAGTCGCCGGACCTTGTGCACGTCAATACGCCACCATCTGTGCGTCTCGAAGTATTTGAAGCGGCAGAAGCGGCTTCAGTGGCATCAATTATCGTTGAGAAACCGTTGGCGATTCAGGGGGAAGACTACCTGGCGATTCGGGAGTTCGCGCGCACTGCCCGGGTAAAGATCGCAATCAATCATCAATTGCATTTTCAT
>JABIQT010000296.1 GCA_018667995.1 Candidatus Latescibacterota bacterium | reverse complement strand
GTATCGACCGTCAGTTTATCGCTCACGATCATGACGCCAAACGCGGTGACCTCCACGACCGGCTCTACGAACGGTTCGGATGCAAACTCAACTATCACGAGGCAGAGCGCAAGGCGGTGCGGGCCAAGACCAAATGTCCGGTACAGGAGTTTGGCGATGACGGGCTGCAGCTGGACTCCGATTTCCAAGCGCATTACTTTCCTGGTCATACCAAAGGAATGAGCATTTTTACCTGGCGAGATCAGGGCAATTGCTTCCTGTTTCCCAGTCACGTCATCCGGATTCCGAGTGACGAGTGGTTAATCCAGTTCGACCCCGGACTCGCTCCGCACTTGCACCAACAGTTTACGGAACTCACCAATATCCACATGGATTACCTGATCCCCGGAGCTTCCGCAGGAGGCCGGGAACCCGTACATCACTTCACGGAGGGCACGAGGGCAACTCTTTCTGCAGGCATGAACTCGATACTTAATCCCGAATAAGAGCGTAGGAAATTCCGTCAAGACAGATAGCGATCACCCCGTTCTGTCACAACTGATGAAACCCATTCAAATGGAGTACACCCATGAGTGATTCACCAACCGGCCTGAGTGATTATGAAGCAATCGCCAAAGTCGTCCAACACTACATCGACGGCGCCATATCCGGCAAAGGCGACGACATGAAGCCCGCCTTTCATGAAGACGCGACCATATTCGGCTATGTGGGCCCCGACCTGTTCGCTGGCCCCATCCAGGGGCTCTTTGAGTGGAATGACGAGAACGGGCCCGCCACGGATCTTGAATTCAGAATCGCCAGCACCCACATCACTGGCACCATTGCCACAGTGCGTCTTGAACTCGACAACTGGAGCGGTCACCGCTTCACCGATGTGTTCAACATGCTCAAAGTCGATGGGCAGTGGAAGATCATGAATAAGGTATTTCATCTGCATGGTTAAGTCGGTGAAGGGTGCAGGAGGTCTGAGTTAGTCGCCATTCGGCCTCGATGTCTTAGTGTCATCGCTACCATTCAGATCGGAGCATATGATCGACAATGTCATCACCGAACTCAATCAGCTTACTCCGGGTCGACTGACCCACATCCTCTCGGAGAAGGGGGCGCTGGATGCAGGCACCGTCCTGTCCAGCAGCGCCGATTCCAAGGAGCGCGACCTATCCACGGGTTGCCGCATCAAGGTGTCCTACTCTGAGGATGCACGAGGCGCCATGCCAGACCGTTTGTTCCTGAAGATGGTCAAAACGGACATGGCTGATGAGTTCTTCGGGCCATCGGAGGTCGACTACTACACCCGCGACTATATAGGCCTGGCGGATGCGCCCTTAGTCCGGTGCTATCACGCGAGATACTCGGAGAAGCACGCGTGCTACCACCTGCTCATGGACGACCTGGCCGAAACGCACGTCGAGGCATCTCAGAAGGCACCGAGTTTGGAATACGGTCAGGCGCTGGCAGCAGGGCTGGCAGCCATGCATGCGCACTGGTGGGGAAGGCAGCGTCTGGAGGAAGGCGGCGCACCAATTCCGGATACGGCAAAGATTGCGCGTTTTGTGGATGTGGCGCGACCGGGTCTTGAGCCGATCCTCCATGCCTGCAGCGATCAACTGGCGTCTCACTGGCCCCAGGAATTGCGCCAGCTATTCGACAGATTTCCGAAAGCCATGGTTGACCGCACCCGGGACGGAAACGGATTCACGCTGATCCATGGCGACGTCAATCCGGGCAATGTCCAGGTGCCTAAATCGGGCCACAGTCCTCTATACATACTCGACCGACAGCCCTTTGACTGGAGTCTCACCACATGGCTCGGGGCCTATGACCTTTCTTATCCGATCGTCCACCATTGGGAGATCGAGACCCGCAGGCTGCTCGAAATCCAGATTCTCAAACACTATCACGAACACCTCATCAGCCACGGTGTCACAGAGTATCCATGGGAGCAACTCTATGATGATTACAGGCTTTCCGCTGTGATCAGTGTGTTCGTGGCCGTGGAGTGGTGCCGAGGCGGCGTGCAAGAGCAATACAAGCACATCTGGCTCCCCATGCTCCAGCGGGCCATGACGGCCATCGACGATCTGGAATGCCGTGCATTCTGGCAATAGCCCCCCTGGTGCCATCACATGGTTTGGAAGGTGCATGAATCGTCCGCTTCGTCAGACCGTTTGGCAGAAGAACCCGCGTCGTGGCCTGCCACCGTACATCCGTGTGTTACGAAATCGCCAGATACCTCCACGAGAGCGACTATGAGAAAGATATATCTGATACTGGCAGTGATTGGAGCGGTGGTTCCATACGCCTTCTTCATTGATTTCTTCCAGTCCAACGGCGTTGACCTACCCGCCTTTATGGTCGGCCTGTTTGCCAATGGCGCGGCGGGAGGCTTCTCCGCAGACCTGCTGATCTCGTCTTTTGTCTTCTGGATACTGATGTTCACCCAGGCCAGAAAACATGACGGTCCGAGTCCGTATCTGTTTATAGCCCTCAATCTTACCATTGGACTCAGCTGCGCACTACCCGCATACCTATACGCCCGGGAACGGGCCTTCGAACGGTCTCGATAAATACACATTATTTTGTGGAACGGGAGATAGTTATCGGCATGTACTCACCATCCAAAAGAATAACCTTCAGCCTGATACTGTTGTGCCTGCTTGCCACAGGATGCGGCCCCAATGACCCCGTGCCAGATCGGGCACCCGGGGTTTCATGGGACCTGGCGCAGCACCGCGCAAAGACCCTATCAGATATCCGATATGAGTTGACCTTAACGGTCCCGGAAAACAAGGAAGAGCCTATTGTCGGAGAAGAGACCATCCGGTTTGACAGGGCAGAGGATGGCGGCGATCTCGTTATTGATTTCATGCCCAGTGGTGACCAGGTTACCGACGTGCAGATGGACGGCAAATCGGTGGCCTATACGGTCCTGAATGAACACATCATCATTCCGGAATCGGCTATGCAGACGGGCGAGAATTCCGTGCATATTTCATTCATTGCCGGCAACAGTTCTCTCAACAGGAACGACGAATTCCTGTACACGCTCTTCGTCCCGGACCGCGCCCATTTCGCCATCCCCTGTTTCGATCAACCCAATCTCAAGGCCAGAGTTTCACTGACGCTCCACATACCTGTAGCATGGAAAGCCGTGGCCAATGGTCCATTGGCCGAGCGCACCGAAGCAGGATCATCCGCGACTTACGCGTTCGATGAGACCAATCCCATCAGCACCTACCTGATTGCCTTTGCTGCTGGTAAGTTTGAGACCGAAACGGCCGAACGCAACGGCCGCACTATGACCATGTATCACCGGGAAACTGATGCGGAGAAGGTGCAGCGCAACCGGGAAACGGTTTTCGATCTGCATGAATCGGCCTTGAACTGGCTGGAGACCTACACCGGCATTCCCTATCCATTCAAGAAGTTCGACTTCGTCCTCATTCCGTCCTTCCAATATGGCGGAATGGAACATCCGGGCGCCATTTTCTACCGGGACGAGAGCATCCTGCACGATGAAGTGGCTACGCAGAATCAGAAACTCGGTCGTGCCGGAGTGATTGCCCACGAAACCGCCCATATGTGGTTCGGCGATCTGGTGACCATGAACTGGTTTGACGACGTGTGGACCAAGGAGGTATTTGCCAATTTCATGTCCGCCAAGATCGTG
>JABIQT010000712.1 GCA_018667995.1 Candidatus Latescibacterota bacterium | reverse complement strand
TTTCTCCTCGTTCCTCTACTGGCAATCGGACTCATTGTCTACCGTCCACCGTCTTCGGTTTTGATCCCTGCGACACGCGGGCAGTGGGCTCTGTTGATGGCTACTGTCGGTCTGCTCTTCGTATTCTTCTGGGAATACCTGGAAGTCACGTTGTTCTACTATCTCATGGCGACCGGCGGCGACAGCGCTGGCGAGCGCGTAGGGAATCTGGTTTCGGAGCTGCCCACTTCGCTCCTTCGGGGCCTGATGTACTATCCGTGGGTTCTCTTGAAGCACACGAACTTCTGGCTTACCCTGGCCGTCCCGGTTGCGGTATTCTACCAACGCAAGCGAATTGTTGACGACGGGGCAGGAACATCCCGGCTTGGCATATACACGCTCGCTTGCGGTGTGGTCACATACGTGCTGATGGCCTCCCATCCACTGCACTCCCGAGTTCTCATCGTCTACTTCCTGCCCTTTTCAGTTCTGGCAGCCCTCTATCTATCGCGTTTGGTGAACGATCATGCAGGCATTTGGGTATCCCGCTCCTTGGCTGTGGGCTTGTCCATCGCCGTGCTGGCACTAACACCAGCATCTCCACCTCCACTGCAGGGGGACGAGGCGGTAGCCAAAGAGATGATCTTCGAGCACGCACGTGAGATTGCAGAGTTCGTGGACGATCGGCCAAGCCAGAAACCTGATGGGGTCTTCATCCTTGGGAACTTCGTAGTGCACCAAGGACGCGTGTTGCACGCCATCGACGCCTATAGGAATCTGATCTACGAACACACCCGCAGTGCAGATCTGCTGATTACCGGCGGAGAGATCGGTTACACATCGGAATGGCGGGCGAGAATGCGAGGGCTCCTGAGGCCTGGGGTTAACCTGCTCATCGTACAGGAACATCCGAATCTGGAGAAGGTTCCGCTCGGTCGAGAGATCTGGGAAGTTGTGCAAGAGGCAAGGGAGAAGGCACCGCATTGTCTCGATGAAGTTGCGCCTCCTGTAGACATGCCGCACTACGGCCGACAGGAAGTCTATGTGCTGAGACGCGGGGAGGGCTGCGAATGGGAATAGCACGCTCGGCGGCGGGTAAGGCCTCTCAACCCCAGCGTCAACTAACCGGCCAGCACCGAAAACGTGAATTCTGGTCTCGGCTGAAAGAGCTACCGATCTGCTGCATCTGAAGGTGGACCCTCATCTCCGTTTTCTGTGTTGCGGTGAAACGCGAACTATGAGTCGTCTGGAGAATCTGTGCAAGAGGGATAGAAACATCGCTAATGCGCTCACCTAACAGGACCCTCGAGTCCCACCATGCTTGATTAAGGGAACAGACCCCATGAAAATGTTCTATCGCAGTTTGGCTATGACCCTCCTGCTTGTCGGCGCCGCCGCTGCCACCGAGCTCACCGATGCAGAGCTGGCGACCATCGTCGTCGATGAGGCGGACCTCACTTATCGCACCACCTTTGACCTGCCCTGCTCACTGTCGACGTGGCAGGCACTGGTCGAGGATCCCGTGTTGTTTGCCGATCTGTGGAATGCCTACGGCTTTGGCCCTGCCTATCAGGTCTCTCTGCACGGAGAGAAAATCCGCGTCTTCGACCCCACGGGGCTGGTGGGCGATGTAAGCATGCTACGGGCCGATCCAGGACATCGGCGATACTTGGTTAGGGGGCGCCTCGATCACTGGGCGGTGCCCTTCCTCAACGACGGCCTGGCCGTGTTCGAGTTGGAGACGCGATCAACGGAAACGGGGATGGCGGGGGGCCTCGTCGTCCACATCCAAGCGGGCAACTCCGACACACTGGTCTTGCTGGAACGTGTTGCGGGGTTCGTCGTGGATCACTTGCGGCCAGCTCTGCTGAGTCACATGGCCAATCGGATTGAGTTGAACCTGCGTGATGCGGGGTTGATGTTGGTGGCGATCGAGGAGATCGAGCGGCGCAACGGCTGGCGTCCAGATACTGTTCGAGGAAGGGTCGGTGAGGACCTGGTTGCACGACTTCTGAGGACGTTGGTCAGAACCTCGCAGGCTGAACGAGGTCATCAAGGCTTCTGAGAGGGGAGAGTGCCCCCGGTTCACGATCAACACGGTCGATGGTCACTGCAACGCCCTTCGATGAAAAGTAGGGTCGATCCTTGAGCATCGTCCGGATGGTTCACTGATTCTCAGT
>JABIQT010001076.1 GCA_018667995.1 Candidatus Latescibacterota bacterium | reverse complement strand
TGAAGTGAACGGCTTGCTGAGCCGCCATCGCCAGGGTCAACGCGTGGGGATCTGCCATGCCGATATCCTCCACCGAAAAGCGGATCAGGCGCCTCACGATGTATAGCGGGTCGTCGCCAGCGATCAGCATGCGGCCCAACCAATACAAGGCCGCGTCGGGATCTGAATCTCTCAGCGTTTTGTGCAGAGCGGAAATGGCGTCGTAATGCCAGTCGCCCGACTTGTCGTACTGCGGAACCTTCTGCTGTATTGTGTTCTGGATTGCAGTCAACGAAAGATTCGTTAGACCGGTGTCGGTTGGAGGGGTAGTCAATGTCGCTACCTCAACGGTATTCAGTGCAACACGAGCGTCACCTCCTGAGACAGAGACCAGATAGTCCAGTGCGTCCTCGTCTATCTCAACACGATGCCGGCCCAGTCCCCTTACGTCGTCTTCGATCGCACGCTTCACGAGCTCCCGCAGTTCGTCGTCTTCGAGAGATCGCAGTCGGAAGACGCGGCAGCGAGACAGCAGCGCAGCATTTACCTCGAATGAGGGATTCTCGGTGGTGGCACCGATCAGTGTCAGTATGCCGTCCTCTACATGCGGCAGCGCCGCATCCTGTTGTGACTTATTGAACCGATGAATTTCATCAATGAATAGGATTGTACGCTGGCTGTGCATGCCGCGTCGATCTCGGGCATCTCTCGCGGCTTGGTGCAAGTCTTTGACGCCGGCTGATACGGCGCTTAGCGCTATGTAATGTGAATGGGTTGCGTTTGCGATTACTGTGGCAAGCGTTGTCTTGCCGCTTCCGGGTGGTCCCCATAGGATAATCGAAAATGGGGTGTCCTGTTCGATAGCCGTACGAAGCGCCCGACCCTCGCCTACAATATCATCCTGCCCCAGGAATTCCTCCAGGTTGCGTGGCCGCATCCGGGCGGCCAGTGGTGCATCCCTGAGGAGTTGCTCGTCGGCCTGCTGGTCAAATAGGTCTGGCACCGCATCTCCCGTCAGTTTTTATCTGTGCTGCAAGCATGTCTGCTGGAGCGTTCGACTTCGTAGAAACTTCAGGATAATAGATCGGCCAGGATTTGCTGTCAATGCGTTTGTCAATGCAGCTGTGATAGTACCAAAAACCGGAAGTCAATGACGCGTAAGGGCTTGCACGTGATGATTTTGAAATATGCAGTCCAGAACAAAAAAAGTATTGACGCTATATACTATATCTTGTATTATGGCCGAACGTCTGACACAATAAGTAGGTTTTTTCTCCAAAAATGCACGTTGTCAACAATCGTCTGATTCGCCTGCTAAATAGGCTTTTCAAGCCTTTGCCAGCGAGAAATTCGTAACTTGACCGAACGGTGCTAAACCCTCTTATGTTGCTCTTGTCATACTGCTCATCAGGTCTTTATTTCGACCCCGCCTTTCAGGACATTTGAACGTACCGAAGATTACTAATCGAAGCCTGGACTTGTAGTGCCTTTTGGCACCGAGTTTGGTAGATAGATATCCGTCCTGTTTTGCGTGACCGCCCGTATACGATCTTAACATATCAGTTAATAATCTTGCCACTAAACATATATGTAGTATATTCTGAGAGAGGCCTATCATGAGATGCCCGGCGTGTGGCGCACTCGATAGCCATGTTGTTGACTCTCGGACTGCCCAGCAGGGCAGGGCTATTCGTCGTCGACGAGAGTGTCTCGCCTGTCAGAAGCGATTCACGACATACGAGACCATAGAAGAAGAAGAAATGATGATTGTGAAGTCAGACGGACGTCGCGAATCTTTCGATCGTGGCAAGGTCTTTCATGGTCTGCAGCTGGCGTTTACCAAACGCTCTGTTTCCGTGGACCAGATACACGAAATTGTAGATCGCGTGGCCTTCTATCTCACGAGTCTCAATGAAAGAGAAGTCCCGGCGAAACGCATAGGTGAGTTCGTCATGCAGGAACTACGAAAACTGGATGATGTGGCCTATGTCCGATTCGCTTCCGTTTATCGGGAGTTCAAAGATCGCAATGAGTTTATCGAAGAATTGCAGCAAATGGAGCAGCGAAACAACTGACGACGGATCTAAAAACCCCCAAAACTTTTTCAATTAAATAGACCATTTTCACCGTCCGGGAGGCCATTGTGGCGACTAACGAGACCACTTCTGATTTAGTACAAGATGAGATTAAAATGAAAACAGCTAACGGCGCTGCCGCTGATACCGTCGGCCAAGAGAATAATGACGGTTCGCCGGATGGCGCCGCCAGGGGCAAGGGCCTCGCGGTCGGTCGTCGATTTACCAAATCCGATCAGAATCCATATGAACTGGTAGCGTGGGAAAAGAGGGCCGCGTCCATTTCAGGCGAGAACGGAGAGGTCGTATTCGAACAGAAGGATGTCGAAATTCCCGCAGACTGGTCACAGTTAGCCACAAACGTTGTGGTCTCTAAATACTTCAGAGGCCCCTTGGGTAAGCCACAGCGGGAGCAAAGCATTCGTCAGATGATCGGGCGCATAACGAACACGCTTGAGTCATGGGGCAAGGAGCAGGGCTATTTCGCCACGGAGTCCGATGCAGATACTTTCCGTGATGAGTTGACCCATATTATCCTGCATCAGAAGGCTACATTTAACAGCCCCGTCTGGTTCAACATGGGCGTTGAAGACAAGCCACAGTGCTCTGCGTGCTTTATTCTGGCCGCTGAAGATTCCATGGAGTCCATTCTTGATTGGTGCAAAACAGAGGGCATGATATTCAAGGGGGGCTCAGGGGCCGGTGTCAATTTGTCGAAGATCCGATCCTCCAAGGAAATGCTCTCGACCGGTGGACAGGCTTCCGGGCCTGTTTCTTTCATGCGCGCGGCTGATTCTGTAGCTGGCTCGATCAAGTCCGGTGGCAAGACCCGTCGGGCTGCCAAGATGGTGGTGCTCAACATTCATCATCCTGATGTGCTGGAGTTTATCGAATGCAAAGCTAATGAGGAAAAGAAAGCGTATGCCCTCGGAGATGCCGGTTGGGACATGACGCTCAATGGAGATGCCTGGAGTTCGATTCAGTTTCAGAATGCGAACAACTCCGTGCGGGTATCGGAAGACTTTTTGAAAGCCGTGAAGGATGATGGGGATTGGCAGTTGCGGGCCGTGACCGATGATCAACCAGTGGAGACACATAAAGCCCGGGACCTCATGCAGAAAATTGCAGATGCCGCATGGCATTGCGGTGATCCGGGAATGCAATATGATACTACGATTAACGATTGGCATACCTGCTCGAATACGGACCGGATCAATGCAAGCAACCCATGCTCTGAGTACATGCATCTCGATAACAGTGCATGTAATCTGTCTTCCATCAATTTGCTCAAATATCTGAAGGACGATGGTACTTTCGACACCGAGGCGTTCAAACACACGGTGGACATCATGATACTGGCACAGGATATCATCGTGGATAAGGCCAGCTATCCTACCGAAAAGATCGGAGACAACGCCCGGGCCTACCGCCAACTCGGTCTCGGATATGCAAATCTGGGAGCCATGCTGATGGCCCTTGGATTGCCATACGATAGTGACGGCGGACGTGCCTATGCGGGTGCAATCACTGCGTTGATGACCGGAAGGGCGTACCGTCAATCATCCCGGATTGCGAGTGAGATGGGTCCGTTTGCCGGCTATGAAATAAACAGTGAGCCTATGTTACGGGTGATTGGTAAACACCGTGAGGCAGTGGACTCCATAGATCAGGATCTCATTGATCCAACTCTTTGGTCCGAAGCGCGGGACGCCTGGGATGATGCCGTGGACTTGGGGGCCAAGAACGGTTACCGGAATTCTCAGGCTACGGTTTTAGCACCGACGGGTACCATAGCCTTTATGATGGATTGCGACACTACGGGTATCGAACCTGACATCGCCCTGGTTAAGTACAAACGCCTCGTGGGTGGTGGCATTATGAAGATCGTCAATCGGACCGTTCACTCCGCATTGAAGCGTCTGGGATATCAGGATAAGAAGATCGAAGCCATTACCGCCTTCATTGATGAGCATGGTACCATAGAGGGTGCTCCTGATCTGAATGAGGCGCATCTCGCAGTATTCGACTGTGCATTCAGAGCCGAAAAAGGGTCTCGCACCATTAGTTATATGGGGCATATTCAGATGATGGGTGCCGCCCAACCGTTCATTTCAGGCGCGATTTCGAAGACCGTTAATCTGCCTAATGATGCCACTGTTGATGATATTACCCGGGCCTACCTTGAGGGTGGTAAATTAGGACTGAAAGCACTTGCAGTATATAGGGATGGGTCGAAGCGCACACAGCCTCTCAGCACCAAAGCGTCCGAGTCAACAGAATCGGATGATCCCGAGATTCGGCCCAGTCGTCGCCGACTACCCGATGAGCGGCAAGCGATTACTCACAAATTCAGTATTGCAGGCCACGAGGGATATTTGACAGTAGGTCTCTTTGAGGATGGTCAGCCGGGCGAGATCTTCTTGCGCATGTCGAAGGAAGGAAGCACGGTGTCTGGCCTGATGGACGCGTTCGCCACGGCCATCTCGGTCGCACTCCAGTATGGCGTGCCGCTTGAGAGCCTTGTGCGCAAGTTCAGCCACATGCGCTTTGAACCCGCAGGATTTACGGGTAACAAAGATGTGCCTATCGCCAAGTCAATCATGGATTACATATTCAGGTGGCTAGGTGTGAAATTTCTGCCGGAAGAAGCGCAGGCTGTAGCAGCTTCCGATGATACAGATGCCGTAATCCAGTCTGACGCCACGCCAAGAGCCAACCATCTCGAGGCTCATGAACAGGCCGTCTACGTGGCTCAAGCTGATGCACCTTCATGTCCTGACTGTGGCAGTCTGATGACGCGTAACGGCTCTTGTTATCTTTGCAGAGAATGTGGGAATACAAGCGGCTGTTCGTAAGACCGTTCGGTTAGACGAAAACATCTAAGGGCGTGAGATTCTTGATCTCACGCCCTTTTTTCATGGCCGACGTGGATCAGGTTTGCCCTCTGCTAAGCGAATTTGGGCCTCTGTAGATAGTTTGACGGTCCGGATTCCCGTATATGGAGGTACCTTGCGAAATATCCCAAATTCCGAAGAGCAGGCTTCGCATCTGAATCGTGCGCCCTTGATTGAAATGAGCGGAGCTCCGCAGGAGGTGCAATGGAATTGTTCAGGCATAACATTAAGTATAAAACGACTGCGAGGCTGGGTCAAGAAACGGTAGATATATTTCGGTTGACAGACTTGATCCTCTACGTTTCTCTATAGCCCAAACAGCACAATAAGTAATAGACTGAATTGAGTGGGAGTATATCGCATGCCGAAGACGATAACCATCGTAGGGGCACTGGATTCCAAGGGCGAGGAGTTCCGGTTCGTAAAGGATGAAATTGAACGACGTGGCCACCGTACCTTTGTGGTGGATACCGGTGTCATAGATCCGCCGTTGTTCAAGGCAGATGTGTCGCGGGAGGAAGTTGCGGTTGCCGCGGGTACCTCTATTGATACGCTGAAGACGCAGAACGATCGCGGGGAGGCCATTGCGGCAATGGCCCACGGTGTCGCTGAGATTATCGAGATCGTTCATCACAACGGCACGATTGATGGGATACTCAGCATGGGCGGCTCGGCGGGCACATCGGTGGGAACGAGCGCTATGCGCGTACTACCGGTGGGATTTCCCAAGGTGATGGTGTCGACGGTGGCCTCAGGAGACACGGCTCCCTATGTAGGCGTTAAGGACATAGTGATGATCCCCTCCGTTGTGGATGTGGCCGGGATCAACAGAATCAGTCGCCAGATATATTCCAATGCCGTAGGTGCCATTGTCGGTATGGTTGAGACAGAACCGGCTCCGGTTGAAGAGAAACCGCTGATCGCCGCAACTATGTTCGGAAATACGACACAGGCGGTGGACCAGGCTCGAGCACTCATGGAAGCAAAGGGGTATGAGGTGCTGGTGTTTCACTGCACGGGCACCGGTGGTCAGACCATGGAGGGACTGATAGCGGATGGCATGATTGAAGGTGTTCTCGACATTACCACCACGGAATGGGCCGATGAGCTCGTGGGCGGAGTCTTGTCCGCCGGTCCCACTCGCCTGGACGGTGCTGCCAAAGCTGGCATCCCACAGGTCATAGTTCCAGGTTGCATGGATATGGCCAATTTCTGGGCGCCGGACACGGTACCCGAAGTCTATCGAGAGCGGAATCTCCACAAGTGGAATCCCAATATCACCTTGATGCGAACCGACGTGGCCGAAAACGCCCGACTTGGTCAAATTCTGGCGGAGAAAGCCAATGCCGCCACAGGACCGGTGGCCTTCTTCCTCCCTCTGAAAGGCCTGTCCATTCTGGACAGCCCGGACGGCGAGTACTGGTGGCCGGAGGCGGACAGAGCACTCTTCGATGCCATCAGGGAAAACGTACGACCAGATATCACGGTAACCGAGCTGGACTGTAATATCAACGATCCGGAACTGGCGGAAGCTGTGACCGAGTGCTTATTGGGGTACCTGGACAGTCGGTAGCTCCCCAATTCACCACAAAGGCACAAAGCCACAAGACCTGATGTCAGAGCGCTATTCGTTTTATTCCAGTCTTTATCAGCGGTACATTGAAGTCTATCAACAGACCAAGGCGATGGCCGGTTAGCTTGAGATACGTCAACACTTGGGCATGATGAATCGGAAGAATTGACTCAACAGATTTTAGCTCCACTATCAGGCAGTCGTTTACCAATAGGTCTAATCGCAGTCCTGCATTGATTTCGATATCATCGTATTTGATTGCAACCAGAGTCTGGCGACGCACCTGAAGACCTTTGTTTGTCAGCTCGTAGAAAAGGCAGGACTCGTAAACGCTTTCAAGTAGGCCCGGGCCCAGGCGAGAATGAATCCTATAGGAAGCATCGACTACATAGCGCGAGACTCTATTGGTTGCAGGTGAAATACTGCAGAAGGCTCCTTTCAAGTACCCATCCTCCAAGAAATGTGGCTCGTGAACGACCGAATCTCTTCCAGATTTACAGTCGCACAGGAATCAAGAAATTCGTAAGTTCATTGTACCTTTGTGTCTTTGTGGTGAAAAAGTGTCTCTGCCGTTAAACAAACCGGAGCAAGAAAATGCCGAAGATCGATCGGATCGAACTCTTTCACGTCGCCATGCCGTTGATTTATCCTTGGCGGACAGCCTATGGCAGTGATGATGTGATTGAGAGTGTGCTTGTTCGCATGTGGGCCGGGTCGGATTTTGGCTGGGGGGAAACTACCCCACTGAGTAGTCCGGCATATAGTCCGGAGTATACAGCAGGGGTCTACCAGGTGATTAAGAACGTGCTGGCACCGGCTGTGGTGGGGAATGATGTGGATTCCGGATCGGCACTTCATGGGTGCTTTTCCTGGGTGAAAGGGAATTTCTTTGCCAAGGGTGGGCTTGATTCGGCATGGTGGGATTTACACGCGCGTCAAGCAGGTCAACCCCTGTGGAAGGCCATCGGGGGAACCTCGGATGTGATCGAGGTGGGTGCCGATTTCGGAGTACAGGATGATATCGATATGCTCCTGGCCAACATTGAGAAGGCCAATTCCGCAGGATTTTCTCGCATTAAGCTAAAGTACTGCCCCGGATGGGGTGTTGATATGGTCTCTGCCGTCCGATCTACGTTTCCCGACCAGGTCTTCCATATTGACTGCAATAGTGGATATACCCTCGATGATCTGGATATGTTCAAGAAGTTGGACCAGTACAACCTGGCCATGATCGAACAGCCGCTAATGCACGATGACCTGGTAGATCACGCTGAATTGCAGCGACAAATCGATACCCCTGTCTGCCTGGACGAAAGTATAACATCGCCAGCAAAGGTACGTCGGGCGCTGAAGATAAAGGCATGTCAGTGGGTGAATATCAAGCCCTGTCGCGTGGGTGGCATCACGCATGCTCTCGAGATTCATCGAATCTGTCAGGAGGCGGATATTCCCTGCTGGACTGGAGGTATGCTGGAATCGGCCCTGGGCGCGTCGGTCTGCAAAGCATTGGCCACTTTGCCCGGAATGAAGTATCCGTCGGACGTGTTTCCGAGTTCACGTTTCTATACAGAGGATCTGTCAGAACCGGATATTACACTATCAGGACCATCGACCATGACGCTCTCAGATCGACCCGGTGCTGGTGCCGAACCTATCCAGGAGCGGCTTGATCGGCAGCAGATCGATTATGCCCAGATTTCGTAGCCCCGGAATACTGGAATCTGGACAACCGCTTCGGTGAATGATAGTGTGTGTATCAATGTATCTCACAATTAGTAATGCGCAGCAACAATGGAATATAGGATGACAATTTTACACGAGAGCACGACGTTCACGCCTTATGTGGAATTTGCCCGTGATGCTTGGGCCGGACTTCGAGCTGCCACGCCACTCACATTGACCGAAGCGGATCTCGCCGAGTTACGCGGTATCAATGAGGAGGTGTCGCTCACCGAAGTGGCCGAGATCTACCTGCCACTGTCGCGGCTTCTGAATCTGCATGTTGCTGCCGCACAGAGCCTGTATCAGGTGATGGATACATTCCTCGGCCAACCTGCGGCAAAAGTGCCCTATGTCATTGGAATAGCGGGTAGTGTGGCAGTAGGGAAGAGTACTACCGCACGGATTCTGCAGGCCCTTCTGAGTCGCTGGCCCGATCACCCGCGTGTGGACCTCGTGACCACAGACGGCTTTCTCTGTTCAAACAGAGATCTTGAGACGCGGGGCATCATGCACAGAAAAGGGTTTCCTGAAAGCTACGATGTAAAGCGGCTGGTGCGATTTGTGGCGGATGTGAAATCGGGCGTGTCTCCCGTGACGGGGCCCGTCTACTCGCACCTCTCATATGATATTGTACCAGACCAGTTGCAGACGGTCGACCGGCCTGACATTATGATTCTCGAGGGTTTGAATATTCTGCAGACTGGTCGCGAGGGCGATCGCACCTTTCTATCTGATTTTATCGATTTTGCCATATACGTCAGTGCCGAAGAGTACGATCTGGAGCAGTGGTATGTGGAGCGGTTTCTACGACTCCGCGAGACCTCCTTCCAGAACCCCAAATCCTACTTCCACCACTACGGATCGCTCTCCATCGAAGAAGCCGTGGAGGTGGCCAGAGGTATCTGGCGCGATATCAACGGCGTCAACCTTCGCGAGAATATCCTCCCAACCCGCGGCCGGGCAGATCTTATCATTGATAAAGGTGCACAGCACATCGTTGATCAGGTCCGGCTTAGAAAACTGTAATGGGGTGTGCAAGACTCGCGCTACGTCTTGCCTCCAATAAATCTTAAATTGGCAACCGTAATCTGTCTTACATAACTGTGGGCCACCATCCCACCCGCCCGTGGCCGGATACGATGGCGATCGTGCTGAGTTACATCCCGGTGCTCCAACCATTATTGCGTCAGGAATCGGCTGATCACGTTGGAAGTCATTCGAGAGATCACGTCGTCCACCAGGATGGACGCGGGGTATGTGATAGATCCCGCAGAGAAGACCATGCCGCCCTTACCAGGTTCATGGACTACGATTTCCGCGCCGCCATCATCTATATTCATGCCCTTGGCTACCAACTCGACATTGTCCGGGGAACTGGCAGTGATCTTGTCAGTCTCATGTCCGGACGCGCCCCCGGGTACTCGCATGTGCAGACTCGCTTCCCCGAAGACATCCCCGTTTTGCACGCCGGCGCCGTTAAAGACCCAATGATCCGCATCGATTACCTTGTAAGGAGCGCTGGTCATTATTCCGGTTCCGGTAAATGCTACACCGAGCAGATTGGCTTCTGACTCATTGTATATATTGAAGCGGCTTTCAAGCCCCTCGGCTGGTCGATCGAGGCTGGTAACGTCTCCGTTCTTCACTTTCATCGTGTACTCGTCCAGCATTTCCACTTCGCAGTTGAGGCCGTTTCCACCCAGATACATAAGGCGGCCTCCTTGCTCGAACACCCACGACTTTAGTGTGTAATACATCTCTTTTGACCAGTATTCAGGATGCGTCGTGATAATCAGGATCTTGTAGTCATCCAGGTTCAGAACGCCGGAGTCAAACTGGGTTTCCGCGTAGAGATCGTAGTCGAATCCCTCCCGTTCCATCCAGCCCAAAAAACGCCACTCTGCCGGAGCAATATGACAACCTGCGCGCCCCTCGATGGGATCCGTTACCTGATCCGTTTCTGGGATAAAGTTGATAGGTTCCGGTCTGTCGAAGGACAAAGGAGCGTAATCCTCTGTGTCGTAGTTGCGGTGTTGAGGGTCGGTGTAGCGCTTTAGATCGTAGCGGGCGTTCACGGTTGGCTTCGGTGGACATGCGTCTGGATGAATGTAATTGCTCCTGCCTCCGAAGTTATTGTAGGCATTCCAGTTTATGTTCGATGCAAGTACCGCAATCTCTGCCCCAGGCTCTCTGGGCGCCACGATCCATGGAAATGAGAAGAAATGCCCGGAGTCGGCCGTGGCATGAAGGTAGTAGAGGCCCGTCCTATCCGGTGCTTCAAGGTATTGAAAGTGGTGGGGGTTGGTGAAGCCCTGTCTATTCCACTGGACGCCTGTGCGTGTATAGTCGCCGTCCGGCGTGATCTGCATGGTCGCACGGGGGCCGTGCTCATCGTACCACCCTACAGTTTTGATGAACTCCTTCTTCCATCCGTATCGCCACAGTTCCAGTTTATACTGCTCCACTGCATGCACGCGAAACTCCGATTTCTCGCCCGCCTTCACCCACTTTGGCCACATATATCCCAGCAGACAATCTGAGAGCAGGCGGAAGTGGTACGGCTCGGAGCTATCTGGCGTCATCGTTATTGTCTTGAATCCGAATCCGGATTTAGCGAGGGTTACGCGGTATTCACGTCCTGCCGTTACCTCCGCATACACCGCTCCGGTTGCACGCGAATGTGCTTCGATGGACTGGCCCTTTGCATCCTCAAATTCCAGCGGTACATCGGGAATTGATACATATCGTTCGTCGCTCACATATCCGACAAGCATCTGGAGACCTCCAGTTGGGGAGTTTTAGTCTGTGCTTTCTGGGATTGAACACAGGTAATCTACATGTGACAGTGTAACCGTCAATGCTCCTTACCTGTCTTGCTGCCACAAAAGTCTTGTGAGTCCCGTGGTGAGCCGGTTACTTAGGGAAATCGTTCCACTTTTTGGATCCTCCCTTTGACGTCAAGACCATCCCCTTGGACCAACAATGTCAAGACCCATTCGTGAACCCGGTATGTTTGCCGCCCTCCTGCCACTCGTGGCCATGTTTATTTTCGTCATTGTTGGATACGGAATATACGATGTCAAGATCGAACTCTTGATTATTGGAGCGGCCATAGTAGCAGGGATCGTAGCGGTTCGAATGGGGCACACCTGGGACGAAATTCAGAATTCCATGTCCGAGAAACT
>JABIQT010000752.1 GCA_018667995.1 Candidatus Latescibacterota bacterium | reverse complement strand
TCATTGAGTGGCCCCTCGTTTCCAACGATTCCATGCCCGGGCCATCCCTGGTCACCCGCAGCACGGTCTCCGCGCCCCCCGTATGCCGGTCCCCCACTACTATTGTAGATAGGCACTGATTCCCGCGTCTGCCCACCCAGCAGTTGCCAGACTGGCTGTTCGGTTGCCTGGCCCAGGATGTCCCACAGGGCCACGTCTAATGCGGAGATGGCGCGCAACTCGGTTCCCCTCGCGCCAAAATTCGCTGTACGTTCGTACAGAAAGCGAAAGTGCCCTTCGATCTGGAATGGATCCGCACCCAGCAGGCGACGCCCCATCCAATCGTGAATCATAGCAGCCACAGCGTGAGGTGCGTAATAGGTTTCTCCGCAGCCGACGTATCCCGCATCCGTATGGACCCGTACTGCGAGAAGGCCGGGCATAACGTGTTCAGGGATAGCCGTTTCGATCTTTGTTATCTTAATATCCGACATATTCCGTCCTATTATGGAAAGGGTGTCAAGCGGTTAACGATCACCAGCCAATGATCTGCCTATAATTGTTCTGCGATTCTCGTGCGATATGAGGTCCAGAATGTAGATCGGCGATACTTGAGTATTTTGTGATAGTCTCCGCGAGTGCTGAACACTCGTGCCT
Source organism: Candidatus Latescibacterota bacterium (assembly GCA_018667995.1). Classification (GTDB taxonomy): domain Bacteria; phylum JAAXHH01; class JAAXHH01; order JAAXHH01; family JABIQT01; genus JABIQT01. The sequence continues at coordinate 3,265 of JABIQT010000752.1, read as the reverse complement.
TGCCCTCCACGACGAGTGATCCGGGGCACCGGTTGGTCAAACGCCACTAACCCTCCCTGTGCCATCCCAGCAAACCTACTCCAATAGGCCATCATCAAATTCGGCGAGGCCTATTCCATGGGCCGTTCTCGGAGCCTCAGACTCCGGATAGCGAAGCTGGCCATCATGAACCGTGGACCGCCCATTGTAGAACAGCAGGCTTCTGCCGTTCCAGTTAATCGGTCGTGCTGGCGCCACAACCATGCCACAGTCAAACTCGCCGGGATCTCCCAAGCCCAATATGGGTTCTCTATTGTTCTCACGCGACCATGACCATCCATCCTGACTACGGACAAGTTGTACGTCCATGGTCTGATCCGAGGTATGGTGGCAGTTCAATAGGCCCCCATAGCCGCCCGTCCGCGTCCGGAAAGGTGTCAGCCAGTAAAACTGAGTGGCGGGATCGTCCTCGGCGTCGGGCTCCAGGATGACCACTGGCCCTACCCAAGTCCCCTCGAATTCACCAACGGTCCAGATGGAGATTCTACGGTGCATGCCCTTCAAGTTGTCACGATCCATAGGCAAGGAAGGATTATACTTCCAGGTCTGCTGATATATGAAGATTCTTCCGGATCCAAGTGGTGATTCGCCGCTCCCATGCGCGTCAATCATCGACATGGCGTCGTTGGCATTCGTTATGACTGGCCGCTGATGCACAGGAGTCCACGATATCCCATCGACACTTGCGGCTAGACAGATTCCTGCAGGCATGGACGGATCTGGTCTGTCCCAATAGACCATCTTCCAACGGAGATCAGGATTTTCCTCCCGTTCATCCTTGAGTATGGACGTAGGCATAAACATGCCCCAGTTGCAGGAATGCCCCGATGAGCGCATGACTATATTAGTGCCGTCGCCGCAATCCGGTTTCGACCACACACGCCCGTCACGAGATCGCGCGACACATAACGCGTTATCAACAGGACGGTCCCGATATCTTATCAGATAATAGAGGAGTAACTCACCATGCCGTTCATCAACATGCGCGGATACCGCAGAGAGCAATGCCCCCACCTCCCAAGCTTGATCGGGAACGATCACGGGTTGTGAAGATCTGCTTATTAGCATGCGTACGGCTCTCCCCATGCACTCCGGTTTCAGGAAGTCAGGATTCAATTTTGCGTGAATATGTGTCGAATAATACCATGTTCAGCAGTTGTCAAACAACTGCTCACAGGCACTACCCCACGTCAGGACATCAACGACAGCAAGGGCAGCTTGGCCGAAACTGAACAGGTACCAAACATATTTGGATGAGGAACAATAAAGCAGACCGGGTGGTCACTGGCAAAGGAATACCAAACTCTTGAGGCGAATCCATTCACACATGACGGGGGTAGCATTACCTCAGACCGCTATTGTACCCAACTTACGAGCTCCAAAGCACCGATCACCATGTGTCAGTGGCCTTGGCACACTATCAGCCACCAATTCGATCAAATGTCGACGGCTACTCCCAGAAAAATGGTCGTAATGCTGGTCCTGGAACGGGTGGTATTGAGCGTCACTGTGCCTGAGCCGCGAACGAGGTCTCCGCGTTTCAGGTAGGAGGCGTTGGAACCATTCAAGTACCGTATACGAAAATCGAGGGAGATAGACTTCACGCCTCCTGGCTGTGTCTGGCGTTTCTCGGTTCCATCGTAGAGACGAATCATGAATCCAGCACTGCCTCCATAGGTAAAAGCGAGATCGTCGAAGTTGACCGAGCTGGCAATATCGTTCTCATGAAGTGTCGGAATATCTTTGATGGTCGTTTTCGTGAACAGGTAGTGAAATCCCAACAATCCCTCCACATAGGGCCGCATCACGCCCTCACGCGGCTGTAACCTTAGAAACATATTTGACATCACAATGTTGTTCTCGGTAACCACACGCACCGTGACGTCCGGGATGGTAAGGCTGAATCGCTCGCGGCGACTTTCTCTACCGTAGATCATATAGCCTATACTCAGACCGATAATCGCGGGACTGCCCGGGATGCGGTATCCCCCGTATCCTGTGATCCCGCCTCCAGGCTCCGTGACATTCTCGCCGAATTCTCCGGTGGGAACACCAACAACGAGGCCGATGCCTCCCTGAAACTTTGTGGGACCGTCGAAGTTTTCGAAGTCCTCAAACTCCTGAGCCTTTGCGTTCACGGCGGAGAATACACCCCAGCACGCAATCATTACTGCAAACACCGAGCGTACACAGACACGTACCGCAAACAAGCAACATGCATATTGTGGCTTCACTTGGTCCCTACCGTTTCCGTAGATCATATTTTGCTTCTGTGCCATTTCTTTTGATATCGACTGTTATCATCGGAAGCTGATCGATACGACTTAACGATTACCCAGACGCCGGGCCCTCCTGGCCTCCGTGATCCTGCGAGTCGGTAGGCAGTTCGGTTGAGGCTTGCGCTGGGGTGTCTTCTGAGATATTGGGAGAGGCCATCTGGGCTGGATTCTCACGCCTCTCTGGCGTAACAAGCTGATTCAAGTCAAACGAGTAGGTACCGCCGTCTTCGAATGCGTCGATCTTAAGGGCATGTTCTCTGCAGGACTCATCATACACCTGTATTTCAACAGGGAGAGAGGCACCGCCAGAGAGCGTCAGATTCAACAGATTGGACTCAGGATCCAGATTGGCATATTCAACGAGTGTCTGCATCTTATTCCTGGCATATTCGGCTGCCGTATCCTGCGGAACTCTGAGAGCACGGAATTCGGCGATTAAGAGATCAATTTTGAGCATCATTGCCGTCCAGGCTTCATCCGTAAAGGAGGCTATGGTACGTTCGGAGAGGACGATTGATCCGTAGAAGCGACTGGCCAAGGCGATGCGCAGAGACTGAATAACCCGGTCGGCTGTAGAGGCCTCGTGGTCGGTATTACGTGTGGCGGCATCGGCCGGTTCCCCGGAGACTGCGACAAATATCTCGGGGTAGCCCAATAGAATGTCCTCCATAAACTCCGGACGGCCGTATGGCGAGGGATACCAGCCAGGTTCCGGATCATTTACATCATCAATAGGCGTGATCCCCGCCAGGATAAATTCGACCTGACGACCCAGCAGGGCTGGAATCGCGTTTCGACCGTATTGTTCCTTGTTGATATGGATGCTGCGGGACGTCTGGATACCATACCGGTTACAGATATCGAATGCCCTTTCAAGGGCAGATGAGAGATCCCTCTCGCTCAACTGGGTTCCGGCACTGTGGTCGTAAAGCAAATCAACTTGGGGC
>JABIQT010000268.1 GCA_018667995.1 Candidatus Latescibacterota bacterium | reverse complement strand
TTCAGTCGCACAAACGGCTCTGGGTCAGCCAGTAGGGCAACCACGTCATGTCTGGCGTCGCTCGCCTCTGGTCCCCATATACCAATAGCTTCGACAGCACCGTGCCGCACCCACGGATCCAGGTCGTTCAAGGAATTCCTCATGGCAGGCAGGGCCGGGAGAGATGCCGTTCCGATATCTCCTAGGGTATCTGCCGCAGAAGTTCTGATCCAGGGATCCGAGCTCGAGAGTGCCTCTATCAAAACGCCCACGGAAGCCTTGCCTCCAGCGCTCAAGGCAACGGGAACCCGTTCGCGTATGCCGCCGCCCGTCGCCTCCAATCGATTCATGAGTTCAGGGAGAATACCTGGTCCCAGGCACCCCAGTGTGTATGCGGCGGTGATGGCAGCCGCCTCATCAGCGGAGTCCATTTCCCGGTACAGGTTTTGGGTAAGATCGGAGAGATCCATACTGTAGTCAGGCACCGACCACGGTGTGTCATTGTGCCAATGCCACATATCTTCCCATACCAGCGGCAGATGCGGCACCTGATCGCTGGACTGAAACTGTGGCTTGTAGTCCAATTCTGCCGACCAGGTAGGCGCCTGAGGTTCCGCTGTTCGTTTAAATAGAAACTTCATCATGATACGGTCCCGATCGCTCTGATTGGCCGTAGCCCGGTGCCATATGTCAAAATGCACCAGAGCAATCGTTCCTGCTTTCCCGCAAACGGGAATTTCTTTTGCCATCTGAGCGTCTGTCAAAGCTCCGAGATATTGTGACCCCGGAGTTACGGCTGTGGGACCGTTTTCTATGGCTACCCTTTGGGGGTAGTAGATAGCCATGACTGTGCGCGCCCGAAAGTGCCGTCTCCAGGGCCTGTGCCAGCCAGCGAATGTACGTTCCGTGCCGTCTTGATGGGTTTTTCCACCAGCGAATCCCGATGGGCTAAGATGGCAGTGCCGATGAGAGTACATTACATAATCCGGCCCTACCAGACTCTTGAGCGCTCCTCGTGTTACCGGATGATCGAATACGCTCCTGAGAGCAGGTACGTCAGTCCAAACGCCGTCGGATGGATCTCCTCCCTTGAACGCCTCGACAGTTTGTCTGCAGACCGCATCGTGGACATCCGGGATATCCTTCAGATGAATCAGGTGATAGCCATGGGTAATGAAACGAAGCATCTCCTGATCTGTAAGCAAGTGATCGTGCATTTTCTAACTCCGTAACTGCTCTATGCTGGGGTAGTACTTTTGAACCCCGGGGTCTGATGTCTGCAACCATGTCAAAAGGCTATATTAAAGACAGCGGATCCATTTTTCTCGTATCAGGCCGAATGTGAGCTACTCTCCGAACTATTCTTATCGCGGGGTTTGGAATCCCGGTCGACACGAGATTGAGATATCATGATGCTCATTGTGTCCATTACCTCCGTGACACCCTCCGTTGTCGCCTTGAAGTTCACCGTGTTCTTGTCGGCGATGCCGATGCCGGATGCTGCTGCGACAGCGTCCTGGTTTGCTGCCAGGTAGAAGAATTCCCATCCCGTTTTTCGATAATTCTGGATCATACGCGAGATGGTGTTTTGGTCGAATTCCTTGCTGCTATTCTCTTCTCCGTCCGTTAGAATGGCAACGATGATCTTGGCTGCCCGCTCCGACGGTGGCTGTTTTGACAATTGACGATTGATCTGCCTGAGGGAAAAGCCAATGGCATCGAACATGGCTGTCCGTCCGCTCGGAACGAAGGACTGCCTGGTCAAGGGAGCGACAGATGCCAGCGATGCGGATTCATGGACGCATTTCACCGTGTCATTGAAAAGGACAAGCGTCAGATTTCCCTGGCCTGGCTGCTCCTTTTGATCCTGTATGAAGGCATTGAATCCGCCAATGGCATCATTTCTGATGGTCTCCATAGACCCCGATCTGTCAACGATACAGACGATTTCCGAAAGATCCTTCTTCTCGCCGATTACTGGATCGCTTTTTCCGGTAAGCCGTTTCCACAAGTTGGCCATCTTCCGCCTCCTCTACTGGCTGAACGCACGATCCGTCTGCAGTATCTGACGGTGGAGAACACAGACCTCAATCTGGCCGCCATTGAGGCAAAAGTCAATCAAAAACCCGGATCAGATGGGCCTGCGGAAGGGGAGCTAATGCACCGGTATCCGTCCATGAAGATCGGCCAGATTACTCACGCCGAGATCGGTCAGCTCGGGCCATGGAAATTGGCCGGTCTCATCCACGTGAATGGTGCCTACGCCAGCGGCGCGACCCGTCTCCAGATCAAAGAGATAGTCACCCACCATGATCGCATCCCCTGCTTCTGCTGTCCAGAGACCAAGCAGTCGATTGATGCCACCGGGGTCGGGCTTGGGGGTGGCCTCATCACGTCCAAGAATGGTCGCCTCGGAAAAGTAATCGCTGAGACCAATCGCTTCTAGTGATACAGTCGCGTGGTGTCTCGTATTTCTCGTAAGTATTCCCATCTTGACGCGTAAGGAACTGAGTCTACCTATCAAGGTTTCAACTCCTGGTGCCGCCTCCGTCTCCTGTGCTATCTTCAACTCAATCTCATTCAAGGTCTGATGAAGCGCAGCGCTCTCTTTGTCGGGCAGTGCCGATAGAAATCCAAGGATATCCATGTCCTCTGGAACACCTAGGACATGGCGGATCTGGCCGAAGTCGTGCTTGGGAACCGTCAAGGTCCCGTCCAGGTCGAATATCCAGTGTTTGCGTGTAAGAATAGAGGTGTCGTTCAACAGGTTGCGATCTCAGACTATACTGCAGATTGGTACCGGGTTTCGTTACATTCCCAGAGGATAAACTCTTCATATACGAACACATCCAAGGTCTTCCTTCGATACAAATAAGTCAATTCTTTTCAGGTATTCCACTCTCGAGATCTGGCTTGACAATGTACAGCGTGGGATCTACGCTGTATCACATCTCGTTAACCGAAATTTAACGCCCTGAGGAGCCCGAATGCGGATCCGAACGTGTATCTCATATTTGCTTTTGATGGTCATATGCCTTTCGCTGCAGCCCTCATCATTGACAACAGCCCTGGGGCAGACTCCGGCCGCCTATGAAGTCACTGCTAAGTACAATGTCAAGGTTCGTATGCGCGATGGCGTCGGCCTGGCTACCCAGATCTTCCGTCCCACATCTCCGGATAGATTCCCGGTCATTGTCGTCAGGGATCCTTATTCCAACGGAACTACCGATACGCGCGTCAAGGAGGCCAACTTCTGGGCCTCTAACGGTTTCGTATATATCATCCAAAGCGTTCGTGGCAGGTACGATTCTGAGGGACACTACTACCCTTATATTTATGAAATAAATGATGGATATGATACCCAGCAATGGGCAGGCACACAGCCATGGTCAAACGGACGTGTCGGGACCTTAGGAGCATCCTATCTGGCCACGGTTCAATGGATGTCGGCCCCTCTGAGGAGTCCGTATCTCAAAGCCATGAATCCCATGGTCACGCCTTTCAATTATTACTACGATGTCATGTATCCTGGTGGGGCCTTTGCGCTGGTGTCCCGCATCGGTTGGGGCGCGTTGATGGGCAGCCGCACGAGTCTCTCAGGTATCTTCGGCCGGCTGCAGAAGAACCTGACTCATCTTCCACTCATTGACATGGACGAGGCAATCGGTCTGCAGCTTCCCCACTGGAAGGACTGGATCGAGCATCCGTCCTACGATGCCTACTGGAAGGTTCTGGATGTGGAATCTCAGGTATCGGACATCGAGGTCCCTTCGTTGAACGTGGGGGGCTGGTATGATGTGTTCCAGAGAGGCACTTTGACCAGTTATGCCAAGATGGTGAGTCAAGGGCGGACCGCCGAAGCTCGAATGGGCCAGAAACTGATAATGGGACCATGGCCTCATGGACTCAACCGCTCAACGAAGACTGGTGATCTCGATTTCGGCGAGGAAGCCATAATCGATTTGCAGAGCCTCCAGCTCAGGTGGATGAATCACTGGTTGAAGGGTGAGGAGACCGGGATCATGGACGAGGCCCCGGTTCGCATTTTTGTCATGGGCGAGAACAAATGGCGGGATGAACAGTCCTGGCCTTTAACACGTTCTCAACCAACCCGATACTATCTGCACAGTTCCGGTAACGCGAATACCCCGGCGGACGGTACGCTGAGTACCCGTGCGCCGCGGCAAGAGCCGGTAGATTCGTATACTTACGACCCGATGAATCCAGTGCCCACCCGCGGTGGCAATATGCTCGGTGGCGGCGGACCCAGGGAACAGGGAGATGTGGAGCCGCGAGGCGATGTGTTGACGTTTCAGACTGAGGC
>JABIQT010000427.1 GCA_018667995.1 Candidatus Latescibacterota bacterium | reverse complement strand
CTCCTCCTTTAACTCTTGTGCACCAGAAGCATTAACTGGCTCTTGAAGGCGCAGGACCCGTTGGAAAGCCCGCTCAGAGACACTGCCTGGGTAACCGTCGTTGGGCGCGCAAAATCCAATGCTGGGGTCATCAACCAGACGCACCCATTCTTCCCCAATTACCGATACCACCATTGCGGCATAGGTATCGGAACGTTCATAGATTATTGCCCGGTCAAAAATCTCAAGAACATTTTGATGGTTTGTGGTTGGCAAGTCATTCCAACTTTCGATTTCTACACGCTGACGAAAATCGTGTTCGAATCTGACAACGGCACTGAGCACCCATCGTGCAGTATGAATAAGATCATCACGCAATGGCGCGTAATCATCAGCACCGTCTTTCCACGCATATTCAAATAAGTCACGTCTGAATTCCTTAAGATTGTCGTTGTTATCCCAGTAATCTTCAGCCCAGCGGGTGTTCATTTCGTACCGGAACCTCTCGGCAATCAACGCTCGAAGTATGCAAAATTTATCATCTGTCCACTGAGCATCTTGCTGCCAACGGGCAGGGTCAGAGAGAAGCCACCTTGCGCGGGACAGCAATGTCATAACGTCAGATGGTGTTCGTCCAGGTATTGTCTGTGAGGTAGTGCGCTCCTCAATGGCCCAGTCGAGCTTGGATGTGACTGGAAGCGATAACACACAGCATGAGTGGCTGATAAATGTTCTTCGATTAAGCATGGATAACCCTCCTTCAATTTTGTGAGGAGGGCTGACGCCATTCGACTGAGGTCCCTTTATTTGCCTTAGCCGCATCTCCCTGTAAGGGAAGCCACCTTGCCGGGTCGGCAGGTTGGTGAGGGCGTCAGCCCTGCTCAGGATGCAAGTTCCTATCTGATATAGTCAGCTCGTTCTAGTTGTCGGCCTCTTCGGCACTGACGACTGTAAATTCACCTTCGCGAATACGTAATATCTCAGTTCCGTCTTCCTCAAGGTGATCTTCCATGATGGACAGCTGACCACTTAGGTCTTGGGCCGCTCCCTCGATTTGTTCGAACGCCATCCTGATTCCCTCCTTCATTCCACCTACACCCAACTCACTTGCAAGTCCCTCGATGTCAGACATTGTGTCGAGTATTTGAGACATACCTTTCGTAATAATATCATCCCACTCGTCTAAGTGATCTTTGGTTACTATTTTCGAGACAACGGATCCGCTCTCTTCGATGGAGGAAAAATTCCTTGTTGCTTCTTGTATTTCTGTAGACATGGTGTTTCTCCTGGTTTAGCGGCTTTTGGCAGTATGCCTGGGGGCGCAATCTAGATTAAATCTCCCCGGTCCATTGGGTGGATTAAGTATCTATAATCGATGGTCTTGTTTCGATAGTGGCGGAACAGCACTTCGGTTCGCTCGGGTCACCCAGCAGCGAGTATTTCGGTTAGTTCAATCCCAGTCTTCAAGTTGACCGCGTGAAACGCGATGGCGTTTTGTTCAAACTGAACAGCTAACGCCAATGCTTCTGGTAGGGCTATTCCACATAGAAGAAAGCTCTCCTCTGGCCCCCATTTTGGATCGTCGCCAACACCCGCTCCAAAGTGCACTTCGTATCCTCGATCTTGTGCTGCTGCGAGGAGCGAAGCATTAGCGGCGACATTTTCCTCGTGTGACGTGACAGTACTTCTTGGGTTGAATGCGGTGATGACCGCAGCACTATTCCAGCCACCGGTGGCCAAGAAGCTGTTTAAGGCAGGGCAATGATTACCCGGACGTAGAGTGACGACTTCGTTTGGCAGTTCAACCCGATACGAGGTGTTGTTGTATGCCTCAACAAGCGACTGCAATTGCACCTCCATTGGTGTGATTGGTGAAGCGATCCAGCACAGCGATCATATCTTCACGTAGGTAGGATAATGCCTTATCTCGAATATCATCAGGAACACCGAACATCCCTTCGGCAATGCTGCCTGTGATAGCCGCAACCGTGTCGCTGTCTCCGCCTATTGAGACTGCGTTTCGGATTGCGTCTTCAAAAGAGGTCGCCTCCAGAGCACAAATAATGGCCTGAGGCACTGTTTTGCCGCAACTTTCGTTGAAGTAATACCACTCACGGATCTCGTCCACGTTTTCTGAAAGGTCGTAATCATATGTGACTGAGATGGCATCGCGGATTGATTGAGCGGTGCTACCCTGCCGCGCCATCAGGATGGCGTGTGCAGTCGCCTGCGCACCCTTGATTCCTTCTGGATGGTTGTGGGTCACTTCGGCTGATTGTTTCGCCAGATCAAGAACGCTGGCCAAATCATCCTTAACCCAGGCACACGCACTGACACGCATTGCTGAACCGTTACCCCAACTATTGTAAGGTTGGCGTTCCCATTGGTTCATCCAGCGATAAAACATTCCACCATATGCTCGGTTGTTGTACTTCAGTCCAAAATGACAGAGGTGATCAGCTAGATCACCCCCATCCATCAACCACTTGGCAACTGCTATGGTCAACACAGTGTCATCTGTGAAGTCACAACTATCG